>JAOXRV010000497.1 GCA_025800435.1 Cellvibrionaceae bacterium
CCAAGCAAATCCAAAGTTTTCAACAGCAGTTGAGCGGCACCATCGCCATGTTGGAGCTAGAGCAGCACGAGCGCGGCGCGGACGTAGGCCTAGACCGACAGCTGCAGGCCATGACCGGCACAATAGCCGGTACAATAGATAGAAACGGTGATGGCCAAGCGGCGCAAGCGCAGCCTGGCGAGCAAGGCCTGGCCAACACCGAAGCCCAAGCCGAGCCAAGCCCACCAGAGCAAGCGGAAGACGAAACCGAAACCCCCGCCGCCCAAGAGGGCAGCCAGGACGAACAGCTAGTGGCCCAAAACCAGAGCCAAACCGGTGGCAGCTCGGGTGCCGGCCAGGGCGATAGTTCCAACGGCGAGGACAACGAAAATACTATAGAAGGCGAGGGCTTATCCAGTCAGTTGGCAGACCAAAGCGCCGAACCCGACACAACCCAGGCCGCCGCCAATACTGCACCCGTGGCGAGCGAGCAGAACAGCGGCCTGTGGGGCTGGTTGATCTCTCTTGGTTTGGCACTGCTGCTGGCCATCGTAGCTATGTTTGATTGGAAGCGCAGCGGCAGTATTCTGCGCGGCCGCTTCCAAAAACAACAAACGCAAGAAGACGAAGATCTGTTCTTCACTGAGCCCTTGCGGCCCAAGCCCGTGGTGCGGGTACGCCAGCGCGACACAGAAGGGGGTAGCGACAGCGATGAGGGGCAAGTACCTGGCCCAGAGCTGCAAATACCCCTGGCCGACCCCACCAGCACCAGTGGCCCTGCCCAGCAGGCCGAAGCCGGCGAATCACTACCTGACGCCACCATTCCAGGTCATGGCCCGATGGAGCCACTGGTAACTGGTATTGCCCACTGGAACCGCAAAGATATCCCCATGCTGGATGTGGAAGAGGCCGAGGTAGGCGATTTGCCGCCGGATGATGGCCGCCTCAGCTTTGATGATTTTGGCCTAATGAACCCCATTTCCATCGAAGACCTGGAAATTGATGCCGGTGATGAACTGGGTGAGAACTTCGAGCTGGACATAGATGAGGAAGAGGAGCAGCGCAACCGCTAGGCGCTTTGCTCAGATGCTGAGCAGCTTCCCAGCCTTTCGGTTAAATCCTTGAAAAACTTACAAATTGTTGTTGACAGTCGGGCCGTGAATGATAGAATGCGCCCCGCTTTCGACGGAAAGCGATTCCCTATTTAGCCGGCTACAGGCCAAGCTAGATAACTCTTTGGGGCCTTAGCTCAGCTGGGAGAGCGCAACACTGGCAGTGTTGAGGTCAGCGGTTCGATCCCGCTAGGCTCCACCAAATATACGTTGTAAATCAACGACTTAGAAGCCCGCCTTGTTTGCGGGCTTTTTTGTGTCTGGAATTTAAGTCTAAATTAAGCCCAAAAATATTTGTTCAGCGCTAACTATTTCCATTTATTTACTGGTTCATCAATCATCGTTCCTCCGTGTGGTTGAGCCGATTAAAATCTATATTCGGCTCGAAAAATGAGTCGAATAGATTGCTTATTCGGCTCATTCCGTGTAAAAATAATACAAAACACCCCTTTTTCTCATAAATAGTACTGTTACGCTGCTGTAGATAAGACCTGACTCAGATTATGCCGAATACTAATGACCAACAGCCTGCGACCGTGAAATGGATATGGCAGCAACCTCAGTGGCCCAGTTTTTACTGGGATTCTGAGTTTCTAGCTGAGCCTTTAAGAGAGGCAAATCTTATACAGAGCAAGCTGCTAGGGCGAGTAGGGGCTGTGAGTGAGGCGGAGGGTGCGGTTAGCGAGTTGGATGCTTTGTTGCGAAATATCGTCGAGTCTTCGGCAATTGAGGGTGAGGTATTGAACGCTGAGTCAGTGCGCTCGTCTCTGGCTAAGCGTCTTGGGGTCAAAGAGGCTGGTTTAAGTAGGGCAAATGCCCAAACTGAGGGTTTGGCTGATCTTATGTTGGATGCCACTCAAAATCACCATCAGGCCCTATCTCTTGATCGATTATTCCAGTGGCATCGCCACCTTTTTCCTGAGCCCTCAGAGGGCGAATTCGTGCTTCAGACCGTAGTACCTGGCCAACTGCGTGGCGATACCACAATGCAGGTTGTCTCTGGCCCTGAGCAAAGGCGTAAAGTGCACTTTGAAGCGCCGCCAAGGGAAGCGCTGGAAGAGGAATTGGGAATTTTTTTAAAGTGGTTCTCGGACAGTCGCAGTGACAAGAAGTTAGACCCCATACTTCGCGCTGCCCAAGCGCATTTTTGGTTTGTAACCCTGCATCCATTTGAAGATGGTAATGGCCGCTTGGCCAGAGCGGTGAGTGATCATGCTCTGGCTCAGGCAGAGAATCAGGCAATACGCTTTTATGCTATGGCAGCCAGCATTATGGACAACCGCAACGGCTATTACGATATTCTAGAGAGCAGTCAAAAAGGTAATTTGGATATTACGGCCTGGATGGAATGGTTTCTAACAACCTTAAAACATGCGCTAAATTCAGCGCTTGATCGTATTGATTTTGTGTTGGCCAAGGCCAGGTTTTGGCAGCAGCATGGCCAAGCTGGCCTAAACAAACAGCAAGTCAAAGTGCTTAATCGATTACTGGATGCTGGGCCAGGTGGCTTCGAGGGCGGTTTAAGTGCTGCCAAATACAAGGGTATCGCAGGCGTGAGCAAGGCCACAGCCACCCGCCACCTTGTGGATTTGTTAGAGAAAGGCTGTATTTACAAAAAAGAGGGTGGTGGCAGGAGTACGCGGTACGAGCTTAATTGGCCGTAATATTGCTGGCAGGATTCTGTTATTGGCAGGCCGACATGGGCAACAAATTTACGCCACCTATTTTTAGCCCAAGTCTGAAGGTGTCGATTGCGAAGATTGAGGCCTTTACGCAAATGTGTAGTGAGCAATGGAAAAAGAAGTTTGGCGGGATGGAGGTGTCCGATGTTAAACGCCTCAAGGAACTAAAAGATGCCCGCAAAAAAATCAATATATAAGTACAGGAAAGCTAAAGATCCAATCCCAAAAACAGGCGCAAGCACAGCGGACATAATACTTAATGGTGCTACTTCTAAATACGCTATTTCGCCAGAAATAGGGGACACGCGAGCATTGTAGTACTCGCCTTTCGCGTATTTATTGTAAATTTCTTTTTGGTAGTCGAGTGACGGGAAAAGGTCAATGCTGCTCAAGGTTGGGGTCTTGCTGGTGTAAGTCTTGCCTCTAAATTCATACTCAAAGTGAATTATTGCTTCAATTAAATCCTCGCCATTCGCACCGATCTGATTGAGTAGTTTGCTAAAAGTAATTTTTGCCGCGACTACTGGCCATGTATTGAAGTACTTTTTTTGGTGCTTATAAACTAAAACTTGTAATAGACTTAGAATCACGAAAATTACTGAGATAAAAATAAATATAACTTTAACTATTTGCACAAAGAAAATCCTTTTATTAATTAGCTGGTTTAACCAATCAAGACAATTGCGTCCGCTTTGTGATCCGGAGCAAAGTGACCTTAGCGCAAGGTGGTATTAAGGTCGGCATACCGGCGTTTGTCAAGGTGGTTGTTAGCATTTGCCTGTTTTCTAAGCAGCTCTGCTAAATTCCTCCTCAGGCCTATCCGGGTTCAAAGCCACTTCTTTGTTATGCTTTTATTTGGTTTTCACAGTTGGCAAAATTCTGGTGACATAGCCAGAAAACCCCATCCTCCTCCTTTTTGCACGCTACAAAATATCTTTAATAATCATAATGTTAGCGTGTTTTCCCCCAAGCCAAAGTCTGTCGTCGTCTAGGCCCTTTTATAGCGCGCCCTATATTAGGTGCGGGTAATTTAAAAAAGATGCTTGCATTAACAGACTCTAGGGGGCAAGCTAGTCACCAACAACATCCCAATAAGAGGAAAATTCTGATGAGCAGCCTATTCGAACAAGATGATGCCCCCTTTGGCCACAATCACGGCCCTATGTTAACTGGCGTATTTGCACCCATTGCCGACGAGCTTGTGTTAGAAGCGCTTCCGGTAGAAGGTGAGATTCCTAAAGACCTAAGTGGTGTTTACTTGCGCAATGGCCCGAATCAGCAGTTTGAGCCCAAAGGCGCGCATCACTATTTTGATGGCGAGGGCATGATTCACTCGGGGCAGTTTAAAAACGGTAAATTTATTTACCGCAATAAGTATGTGCGAACCGAAGGCTGGAAAAACAACGACGAAGCCGGCGAAGAGTTGTACTGGGGTGTCATGAACTCCAATAAAGACAGCCGCGAGCGCCCCATGAACAATGCAGCCAATACCGATGTGATTGGCCATGCGGGCAAAGCCGTGGCGAGCTGGTATCTCTCTGGTGTGCCTTACATTATCGACCCCCTAACCCTGGATACTATTAAGGCTGCGCCGGAGTATGTCAGCGGCCCGGGCAAAGGCATGTCGGCCCATTTTAAAGTGGATGAGCACACTGGGGATTTACTGTTTTTTGATTACTTCGACCAAGCGCCATTTATGAGCTACGGCGTTGTCAGTAAAGAGGGTAAGCTCGTTCATCATGTGCCAATTGAACTACCCGGCAGCCGCTTGATGCACGATATGGGCGCAACTGAACACTATTCGATTCTGCATGACGTACCGGTTTACTACGATCAAGATGCTAAAAAAGCGGGCCGTCATAAAATTCGCTTTGACTCATCACTGCCGATCAAATTTGGTGTTATCCCCCGCTTTGGTGAATCCGATAGCATTCGCTGGTTTGAGTTTTCATCCTGTTTTGTTTATCACGTTATCAACTGTTGGGAAGAGGGTGACGAAGTGGTGATGATCGCCTGTCGCTACATGCCCTCCCTGAGAGAGGACGGTAGTATAGACGAACAAGCAACCGCTAAAAGAATTGCTCACCTGCAAATGGATGCTCGCCTGTGGAGCTATCGCATGAACATGAAAACTGGCGAGGCCACTGAGAAGTGCCTGAACCCAGATTACAATGTGGAATTCCCGACCTATAACAGTCTCGATACCGGACGCTATACCAAGTGGGCCTATCTGGTCGACCACGACCCCAAGATTTTACGCTGGACCGGCGTTCGCAAAATGAACACCGATACCGGCGAGAGTGTGGGTGAATGGTCAGATGGACACGAAGACTGCTGGTACAGCGAGCCCTGGTTTGCACCCGCGGATAATCCTCGCAGCGAAGATCACGGCTATGTTGTCACCTTTTGCTGGAATGCCAAAACCGAAGTGCAAGAGCTGCAAGTGTTTGATGCATTGGATATTAGCAAAGGCCCGGTCGCTCGTATAAAGCTGCCACGCCGTCTTCCTCCTGGCTTTCATGCCTGCTGGATGAAAGGCAGCCAAATTGAAGGCTGGTCAGAGTAAGGCATCGCCGAGTATAGAGAGGCACCCTAGAGTGCCTCTCTATACTCGGCAGTCATTAAGCTTTTGGTGATAGCTCTAACCGCTTCTTCCTGGGCTAAAAATAGAGCTTTATCCACATTGGGGTAATGGCTTTGGGCTTGATCCCAGGGCTGGTCGATAATTTTTAATGTAGTGATTTTTTGGTGCCAGTGTATCGCTTTGGTTTTGGTGTTAATTAGCTCGCCATCTACGGTCGCTATGGCTTGGGGCGCCTCAAGCGGGGTCGGGCCGTGGTAGGGGCGGGTAGTGCCTATTTTACTTAGGCGAATAACCAGTAAATAGTCGAACTGCCCCGCGTCTTTAATTTGTGCAAGGGGCAGGCGGCTTTTTCCCTGCACTGGCGGTTTAAAGTGCTTGCCGATATCAAAGTCGATGGGCGGCTCAATTAACTTGGCGTGTAGGCCTTGGTCGCTCATTAAATCGCTGATGCCCTCTGCTATATGGTCGTAGTCGCTAAAGCTCAGGGTCTTTAGATGGCTGTCGAGATCGCGGTTAAAGGCCGCAATAATGGCATAGTTAAGCAACCCAATCTGGCCGCTGTAGTGGCTCTCTGCTGCGGGCGCCGCCACTTGCACAATGCCAATGGTCTTGCCGCTGAGCTGTTGATACTGACTTAGGTCAAAGGCTTGCTGCTGAACGCTGGCGCAGCTGCTGAGTAGTAGCGTCAAAATAATCAATTTAGCTCGGGTGGCACTGGTCAAAAATTTCACAATCTATCTCTCTGGTGTGGCAAATCCAGACGGATGTTAGTAGCTGGGGCTGGGGCCACCAAGGCAATCGGCCGCCATCTCCTATAATTCAGAAATTGTTATGAGTGGTAGCGCTAGTGGCTTTGGTTCTTTTTATTGTGGGGCCTTAGCAGGGTTTTGGAGTGCCCTAATACTGCGCTTGGTCATTTCCACGCTAGCTTTATGGCTTTGGTCGGCTATTTTGTGATCTGGCGCAAAAAAAAAGTGCGCATAAGTCCTATAATCCGCCCCACATTTAGGGGCTGTTCAGCTTGGTGCTGGCCCAAGAGGTAAAAAATGGCCAGCAGTCGCCAAAGTAGATGTTTAGTGACCCGTTTGGGGCCAGAGCCCAGCGCGCAAGTTAGCGCCAGTGATGATTTGGGCCTGCAGGCTATCCGCAGTTTAGGTTTTGGCCGCGGCCCCTGTGCATCCATGTTGTTCGCCAACTGTATGCGTCGCCAGGCCCTCAGCCAAAAAGACCTGCGTAGCAATACCCAGCGGGTTTTGTACCAGCTGCAGCAGGGCGATGCCGAGGCCTGTTACGGCGGCCTATTGGATTTGTTTATTGCCCTGGGCGAGCATGGCCAGCCACTGCGCCAGCGTCTGTTAAACCAGTGCCAGGGCCTGCTTAAGGCCGAGTACTACCGGGCCCTAAGTGCCTGTTTGGATGGCCAGTTAAGCGCCGAGCAGTTGCCCTTTAGCGCCAAGGCCCTGTATGCCCAGTATCGCCATGGTAGGCGCGCCTTGGTTACTCGCCACCAGCAGCACCCGGGCGACCATAGCCTAGCTCTGTACCGGGGTTTTATGGATGCCGGCGAGATACAGCAAGCCCGAGAGGTGTTGGAAACTGCCGTCTATGACGGCTACCCGGATATTGAACTGCACCGGGAACTTATCGAATTACTTGAGCAGATGGGAGATCACTCAAGCCTGAAAAATATTGCCCAAGCCTTGCTTGAAAAGGAAGCCATGCCAGAGGCCCTAGTGTATCTATGGCGCCAGCAATTAAACCTGCTGATGTTGGATTCCAATCAAGAAATAGGCCGCGCAAATGACAGCCCATAGTGGTGCCCTAATTACCCTCGCAATCAGTGGTTGCAGCGACGACACCTTAAAGCCCCTGCGCTTTTATTTTCAAAAATTTGCCAGTGCCGAGTTTCAATTGGCCAGTGCCGATAGCGCACAACTACACCTTATTGATATCGACAGCCCGGCCGGGCGCACCGAGCTGGAAAACGCCCAGCGCCGAGGCCAGCAACTTATTTGTTTAAGCTTTGACCAGCAGGGCCCAGGCGGCAGCCTGATGCTGTCCAAGCCCTTTGCTCACCACAAGCTGGTCGAGGTGCTGAAGCAGGCCGCCGCCCAACTGCGACGTGCAGCGCCCCCCAAGCCTCAGCTAGCCACCCCGGCAGCGGCGGTGGTGGCCAAGCCCAAAATTAACTGGCAGCCCGAAACCTATGAGCCCGCTAATTATTTGCAGGGCTTGGTGGCGGCGGCGATGACTAAATCGAGTGAATTTGGCAGCGCTGTGTCTTTCACTGTGGATGCCATCAACTTTGTGGTATGCATCGAGCAAAACCTAATTTGGTACTGCTGTAAACCGGCCAAATTACGTGAATTGGCCAGTGCAGAATTGGCTGACCCCAAGGCTGCTATAAAGCTGGTGGTGGCCGATACCGATGAGTCCGAGGGTGAAGCGCTGGATAGCTTTTTGTGGAAGGTCTCAAGCTGGGCGGCTCGGGGACGAGTGCCCAGCAATGTCGATTTAAACCAGAGTATCAGCCTGAAATACTGGCCCAACCTGCCTCAAATTATGCGCTTACCCGAATGCGCTCGCCTGTGTGCAATTTTATCCCAAGCACCGCGCAGCCTCAGCCAGCTGGTTGAGCAGGACCAGATAAATCCTGACTGCGTCGCCAACTTTTACAGCAGTGCCAGCGTGTTAGATCTACTGCAACTGAGCGTGGATAGCGGCCAACAACCACGGCTTAGCGAGCACCGCCAAGTGCTGGGTAAGCTGCTGAAAAAAATTAAACCCTATACCCAAAATCACCAGCAGATGCACTAGCCATGACCGATTACAAAATTGTCATAACAGGCCCAGTGGGCGCCGGAAAAACTGCGGCCATCGCCGCTATTTGCGATGAGTTGCACATCCAAACCGATGAGCGTGCCAGTGATATGACGCGTGCTCAAAAGCAGAGCACTACGGTGGCCATGGACTACGGTGTATTGCAGCTGGAAGAGCAGCACAAGGTGCATTTGTACGGTACCCCGGGTCAAGAGCGGTTTGATTTTATGTGGGATATTTTATCTTTGGGTGGGCTCGGTTTAATTTTGCTGATCAATAATGGCGCCAAGCAGCCGCTGCAAGATTTAGAGTTTTTTCTCGAAAAATTTCAGGATTTTATTCGCGATACCGCGGTGGTGGTTGGGGTTACCCACACCGACAGCCATCCCGAGCCTGGCCTGGCTAAGTTGCGCAGCCATTATACACAGCTGGCCGCACGTTATCAGTTACCCACGGTGGTACCAATTTTTGCGGTGGATGCGCGCAGCAAAGAGCAGGTAGCGGTGTTGCTGGAAACCTTGTTATACAGTCTCGATACGGATTTAGTGAAACACAATGCTTGATTTTGAACTGCACAACGGCCTCTATCCGCTGCTGACTAACAGCGGCGCCTACTACTGTGTTTCCAGTAATGAGGGCAACCCCATGCGCACTTTATTGCGCAACTTGCTTAAGGCTGGGGGCCAGGAGGCATTGCAAGAAGACCGTTTGCGGCTGTGGTGTGAGCAGGGTGATTTGCATAGCTGTAGCGAGTTATTGCACCAGGCCCAACAACTGGATTGGCTGCAGGGCAGTGATCAAGCCGCAGTTTGGCCTGAGCAGAGCCTAGAGCAGGCGCTGACCGAAATTTTGCCCAAGCTCGGCAGCGAGGGTAAGGTTATTTTATCCGACAGTGAGGGCTTGTATGTGGGCTGTGCCGGCTACAACCACGAAACCGCACTGGAGCTGGCGGCCTTGAGCGCCGACATTGCCAATTTACACGAACGTCACCAGGGCTTGATCAGTGGCAACCTTAAACTAGACCAGAGCAGCTGGGGGCTGATGGACAGCCTCGGAAGTAGCCGCTTGGGGTTTTGGCCACTGCATATCGGCAGCGAGCGCTTTGTGCTTGCCATCGATGAGCGCCCCGTACTCAACCATCCTGATTTTGTACGCCTATTAACTATTTTAAGCCGTCGCTATGCTTAAATCGAAGAGTGAGAAATTACTATGCGCGCTGATTTAATCGATTCTGTTTTATCTGACCTTAACGGCTCCTCTGCCGATATCGAAGCCTCTGGTGTGGTCTCTACCGACGGCTTGATGATGGCCTCTAAACTGACCGCCGATATGGACGAAGATCGCGTCGGTGCGATGAGCGCGGCCATGTTATCCCTGGGTGATCGCACCGCTAAAGAACTGAGCCGAGGCGAGCTGGAACAGGTATTGGTAAAAGGTAAAAATGGTTATGTGTTGATGATTGCCGCGGGCAGCGAGGCAGTGGTAACCGTTATTGCCAAACCCCGTGCCAAGCTCGGTTTAATTTTCTTGGATGTGAAACGCGCAGCCGATTCGATTGCCCAATTGATTTAAGCACCAGTTCTGTGCCTTAAGAGTGTGCTTTAAGAGAGAGTGCCATGAGAGATATGCAAGCCCAGGATGTTGTGCCCGGATGCGAACAGTGGATACAGCCCCTTTACGCTGAGGAGCCTCGCCGATTGTATGTGAGTGAGGAAGAGGTACCCTATCCAGACGGCCGCTTGATCGTATCCAGCACCGACTTGGAAGGTATCATCACTTTTTGTAACGACTCCTTCGTGCAGATGTCTGGCTATAGCGAAGAAGAGCTGATGGGTCAGCCCCACAGTATTTTGCGCCACCCGGATATTCCGCGTGTGGCGTTTGTGGATCTATGGCAAACCGTACAGGCGGGTAAACGCTGGCAGGGCTACGTAAAAAACCTGCGCAAAGACGGTCGCTTTTACTGGGTGTATGCCACTGTGGTACCCAATAAGCGCGGCGGTGTTATCAAAGGCTATACCTCGGTGCGGCGCAAGCCCTCGCGCAGCAAAGTGGCCGAGGCCGAAGCTTTGTATAAAAAGCTGCTGGCGGAGCAAGCACCATGAAACTGCAATTTACCGTAAGCCCCGACTTTGCACCCGAGAGTTTGGCCGCCTGGCATATTTTTAATACCTATTTACAGCGCCAAACTGGCTTGGGCAGCCATTTCGAAACCTACGAGAGCTACCAGGATCTGCACGCCGCGATTGATAATGGCGAGGTCGATCTGATTTTCGCCAATGCCTACGACAGTGCCAGCTTGGTGCGCGATAAAGGCTATGCCCCCTTGGCCAGCCCCGAGGGCCAGGCCGATGAGGTGGTGATCGCTGTTGCCGAGGGCAGCCCGGTACTGGGTGTGGAGGAGCTGGCGCCGGGTATTACCATTGCCAGTACCGCCGACCCGGATGTGCAAACCATCGGCATGATTATGCTGGAGCCGGCCAATTTGGATAAAAGCAATACCCGAATCAACGTGCGCGGCTCTTACCCGCTGGTGGCCAAATCACTGATGCGCAATGAGGCGGCAGCAGGTTTTTTTCTGGCCGAGGCCTATGAACGCTTTAGTGAAGTGATTAAACAGCAACTTCGCCCCCTGGTGCGCAGCTATATTCAGGTTATTAACCACTGTTTTTTGCTCAGCCCCAATGCAATAGCGCACAAAGACCAGCTGCTGGATCTGCTGGCCGCTATGCACACCCAGGCCAATGGCGAGCGAGTGCTGCAAGACCTAGGGTACAAGGCCTGGCATATTCCGCCCCAGGAAGAAGTGGAGTTTACCCTCGATTTGATGAGTACCTTGGTTGAAGAATAGCCCAGTAGATAAGAAAGCGAAAAAATCAAAACGGCAAGCTTAACGAAGGGGCCGGCTTTAACGGCCCCAATAAACACCTAATTTACAGGGTTCTGATAAACCACCTGGCCTTCTTTTATGGTCTGCAGCACCTTTAAATCTTTTAGCTCAGCACTTGGCATGGTCAAGGGGTTGCGATCCACAATCACCAAATCTGCCAGTTTGCCCACCGCTAGTGAACCTTTGCGGTCCTCTTCAAAGTGCTGGTAGGCCGCGTCGATGGTAATGGCCTTTAGGGCCTCCAATGCGGTAGCTTGTTGGGCTTTGCCCAGGGTTTGGCCGCTGCGGGTTTGGCGCTGAGTGGCGGTCCACAGCAGTAGCGGCATATCCGGTGGCACTATTGGGGTGTCGTTGTGAATGGTATAGCGTATGTTCTTTTCGCTGGCGCTGCGCAGTGGGCTGATGCGGCTGGCGCGGCTTTGGCCCAGTACAGAATCTCGGTGCCAGTCGCCCCAATAAAAAGTATGGGCGACAAAGAACGAGGGGATAATATCCAGCGCCGCCATACGGTCGAGCTGGTCGTCGCGTACGGTTTGGGCGTGAATCATCACCGAGCGGGGCTGGTGTTTTTGTTCGGCTTTAAGCTTATCCATTATGCGCAGCATTTGCTCGGCGGCGGCATCGCCATTGGCATGAGCCAAAATTTGATAGCCTTTGCTGTAAAAACCACCGAGCGTCTCTTTTAATTGCTCATCTTTAAGAATGGGGTAGCCCTTGTAGTCTTTGGGTAAGCCTTTGGGGGGCTCGTGATAGGGGTGGCTGAGCCAGGCGGTTTTGCCCTGGGGCGAACCATCCAGCACCAGCTTAACCCCGGCGATGCGAAAACCGTTGTTATAGTCTTTACCGGGGCCGGAGCTGGGTAAAAATTTATCCAGGTCTGTCCAGGCATAATAGGGGTAGGCAATAACATCCAGGCTCAGGTGTTTGCCCTTGGCCGCCGCTTGCAATAACGCTAAGCCCTTGCTTGAGGTGGCGCCATCTTGCACGGTGGTAATGCCGTATTGGGCGTAATAGCGATCCAGCTCGGTCAGGCGCTCTAGCTGTTGCTGCAAGCTTGGGCTGGGAATAACGTGGGTGACGTTATGCAGAGCGCTTTCTTCCATTACCCCATTGGGTATGTTGGTGTCGGGCTTGCGGCGAAATACACCGCCCTCTGGGTTGGGGGTGTTTTTATCGATATGGGCCAGTTCTAAACAGCGGCTATTACAAACCCCGAGGTGGCCGGATACATGGCGGATAAATACCGGCTTATCTTTGCTGACCTGATCCAGCTCCCAGCGGGTGGGGTGGCGCTTTTCGGCCAGCAGCGAGTCGTCATAACCGGCTCCTAAAATCCACTGCTCATCGGGGCGGGCGGACGCCTGTTGTTTTAACTCAGCCAGAATATCCTCAATTTTATTGGCCGGCCCAACCGGGGGCGAGGCGACATTGCGATAACCCAGGTAATCTAAGGTCATGGTGTAGTGACCGTGGGCATCGATAAAACCCGGCAGCAGGGTGCGGCCTTTAAGGTCTACCCGCTTGCAAGCTTGTTGGCAGTTTTTAGCCAGCTGTTGATAGCTGCCCAAGGCGGTAATTTTACCCTCGTTTATTAGCAGGGCCTCGGCCTGAGCCGGTTCGGCCAGGGTGATGATATTGCCGTTGTGAAACAGGGTTGGTGTGGCCGCGCTTAGGGGGCTGTGCAGGGCGAGCGCCAGGGGCAGGCCCCAGCCAAACAGTTGCTTCATGGTTAAATCCTAATTATTGTTTTTGCGTTTGCGCCAGTCTAGGGCTTATTGTGGCTTAGGGCAATTCAGAGGTGCCCTATGCTGCTGTGCTGTTTGCGCCACTCGGCCGGTGAGCAGTTCTCCCAGCGTTTAAAGGCACGGCTAAAGGCGGTGGCATCGCTATAACCCAGGCACAGGCAAATTTGTACCAGGCTGAGCTGGGTGTTGCGTAAGAAGTCGCAGGCCAGAGAGTGGCGGTTATCATTTAACAGCGCTTTAAAGGTGGTGCCTTCGGCACTTAGCTGGCGGTGCAGGGTACGCGAGTGCATGGAAAGGGATTTGGCCACGGTTTCCACGTTGCAGCGGCCCGAGGCCAGCAGCAGGTTAATGGTGCTGTTTACCTGTTGGCGCAGGGTTGCGGTGCGGCTTTGGGATAGTTGGGTAAACTGGCTGTGAAGAATATTTTTCATCTCGGTATCGGCGCTGTTTAGCGGCAGTTCCAAATCTTTGGCCATATAACCCAGGGCCTGAAATTCCTGGTTAAAGTACACCGGTGCCCGAAACAATTGTTGGTAGGGCTCGGTTTTTTGAGGCTGTGGGTGGCTTAGGTACACCGCCACCGGGTTCCAGTGGCTGCCACAAAAAGTGCGCATTATTTGGCACACGCCGGCAATGGCCAAATCTTGCAACACTTTATTATTGGCCAGTTCGGGAATTAGCGGCTCGCGTATCTTGAGGATAATATTGCCCTCGGCCTTATCGATGTAGCTGGCTCCGCCCGATTGTAAGTGAAAAAATGAATTGATTGAGCGCATCGCCTCGCCCACATTGCTGCAGTACAAACCCAGCCGGCCAATGGGCCCTAATATAGAGATATCGTGGGCGCCGCCAAGCAAAATACCAAAGTGGGGGCACTGGCATTCGGCTGCGGCCAGGTCCAGCAAGTGGGCGTACTGAAAAAATTCGATGTAGAGTGAGGGGTTGTCCAAATAGATGGGGTCTACCCCGGCCTGGGTAAAAATCTTCAGCGGGTCTTTGCCCAGCTCTTTAACCAGGGGGCTAAAGTATTTTAGGGCGTGGGCTTTTACCTGAATATTCTGTGTTTCCATGGTTTTGGCGCTATTATTTTTATTTATAGTGTATTTCACTGCTGTTTATATCAGTTTCACGTTAATTCGCATCATTTAGGCCCACTTATGCACAAGCGGGGAAAATTACGGTTAGATTAGCGGATCTGTCTTAAAATGTCATGCCTGTGTCTGCATATGACAGGAATATGAAAATTCTAAATCGTAATATCACACTGCTGATAAAGCATCGAAGATGTGGTTAAGTGCCGCCCAGACAATAAGCAATAAGGGTAACGGGCGTTTAGTACCAAGTGTGCAACCATGCCACCTGACCGCCATCATTAAAGCAATAAAAAACATTCTATGGGAAGAGATCATGACCAAGCCAACTACCCCCCGTATTCGTCGGGCTATTAGCCCCAAACCGCTCGTTATTGCCATCGCCGCTGGGTTAACGGCCGCTGTGCCCATGGTGCAAGCCCAAGACCTGATGCTGGAAGAAGTTGTTGTTACCGCCCAAAAGCGTGAGCAAGGCTTGCAGGACGTGCCGGTTGCAGTGTCTGCCGTAAGCGGTGAAAAAATTGATGATATCGGTATTACCGATTTTGAAGAAGTTACTCTGTACACGCCCAGCGTAAGCATTAACCGCGGCTCCGCACAGCCCAATATTTTTATTCGCGGCGTCGGTTCCGGTACCAATGCCGGCTTTGAACAGTCCGTCGGCTTGTATATCGATGGCGTATACTCCGGCCGCGGTCAGCTGGCCGCTGTGCCCATGACTATGGACCTGGCGCGGATTGAAATTCTTAAAGGCCCCCAGGGTATTTTGTTTGGTAAAAACACCATTGGCGGTGCCATCAATGTCACCACTGCCAAGCCCAGCTTTGATTTTGAAGGCATGGTAGATGCCCTGTACGCCCCCGAAGACGGCGAGCAGATTTACAACTTGGTGCTAAACACCCCAATCAGCGATAACTTCGCTGCGCGCCTGGCTATGCGCTATGAGGGCATGGACGGCTGGTGGGATAACCGCGCCCTGAACCTGGAAGGCCCCGATAAAGACAATCTGTTTGCCCGTTTAAGTTTGCGCTGGGAAATCAATGACAACCTGGAGGCCCTGTTTAAATATGAGCACGGCGATTTCGATATTGTTAATAAACCTATTGTGGTTTATCAATCTGACCACGCCGGCAAGCCCAACTACGCTGGCGGTATTCCCTTTCCGGTAATCGATAGCCACAGCCAAGGTGCCGTCGACAATAGCGCCGCCACAATTACCGATACCGATACCGCAGCCCTAACCCTGAATTGGGATCTTGATTTTGCCACCCTTACCTCGATCAGCGCCTTTACCGGCTACGATCTGATTCAGAAGCAAGATTCTGACTTCTCGGCCCAGCCTGGCCTGCACCGTACCCTAGATGAGCAGTACGAGCAGCTGAGCCAGGAAATTCGTTTGGTATCACCCGGTGGTGAAACCTTTGACTGGATTGTGGGCGCCTACTACCAGCAAGCTGAGCTGGATGTTAGCCGCACCAACAATACTTTGAACTTTGCACTGTCTGGCCCCTTGGGTGTGCCACCCCTGTCGGCGGTACCTGGCAGTACTCCCAAGCCATCTATTTTTGATCAGGACTCTGACAGCTGGGCGATCTTTGCCCAGGGCACTTTTGCGGTGAGCGATAGCCTGCGTTTAGGCTTGGGTTTGCGCTACAACGAAGAGACCAAAGAACTGGATAAGATTACCGGAAATGAACTTGGTATTTTGCACCCAGTGGCTGGTTTCCTGTACTCCAACCCCGCCAATTTGGTCTCTATCACTGATCTGCGCAGTCACTCCTTTACCGGTTTAGAGCGCAGCGAAGAGAAGCTGACCTGGATGGCCAA
>JAOXRV010000517.1 GCA_025800435.1 Cellvibrionaceae bacterium
GCTTGGCATTATCTCTCTATGGGTGTACTGCTAAGACACCCGAGTATGCCACAGCCTCCAAATTTATTTATGCCTATTTGGGGGCTGGATTTTACAGCGCTTCGCGCATGGCCTTAAGGGCGCGAATCAGGTACTTCTCAACGGTGCTAACGGCCACGTCCAGCTCTTCGCTGATCTGGCGGTAGCTCATATGCTGGGCTCGGCTAAGAATAAAGGCCCGGCGGCATTTGGGCGGCAGGGTATCCAGTACTGTGCCCACTTTGGCCAAGTCGTACTCGGCCAGTAGCGTTTGCTCCGGTGGCGGTGATTGGGTCTGCTCTTGTTCCGCCTCGGTCAGCTGTTGGTAGTTGCTCTGGCGGCGAATTTTACGGATGCGGTTAAGGGCCAAGTTGGCCGCAGTCTGGAACAAATAGGCCCGGGGGTTTTCCAGCTGGTCGGCGTTTTCGCTGCGAATCAGGTTGTGAAAGGCATCTTGGGCAATATCTTCCGCCTCGCTGCTATCGCCCAGGCGAAAGCGCAAAAAGCGAATCAGTGCCGCTTGATTGTCGTCGTAAAGCTTGGCTACCGCCAGGCGATTGGCCTTGGAAGCGTTGGCTGTCATCCGGGCTACCTCCTGCCAATAAGCTGGCAGAGTCGGGTATTTATTGTTATTTCTCAGACCTAGGCGCTTATCTAAACACCAATTTACACGTAAAGCAATACCAAAGGCTGCCCACTGGGCAGCTTTTGGTATCACATACTTACAGCTCGCGGTGGTCGATAACCCGCTTGGCCTTGCCCTCGGAACGGGGCACGCTATTGGGCTCGACAATTTCGATCGCGGTGGATACCCCAACCAGCGATTTAATATGGTGTTGCAGTTCTTTGGCGGTCTGGGCTTTTTGGCCCTCGTCCATTTTGAACTGGGCTTCGACCTGGACTTTCATTTTGTCGAGGTTGCCATCCCGGCGAACTTCAATCAGGTAGTGGGGGGCCAGGCCTTCAACGCCGATAATCTGCTCTTCAATTTGGGTTGGGAAGACATTCACCCCGCGGATAATCAGCATATCGTCACTGCGGCCGGTAATGCGGTCCATACGGCGCATAGTGCGGGCAGTGCCGGGCAGCAGTCGGGTCAGGTCGCGGGTGCGGTAGCGAATAATCGGCAGGGCCTCTTTGCTTAAACTGGTAAACACCAGTTCGCCCTCTTCACCGTCGGGCAGTACCTCGCCGGTTTGAGGGTCGATAATCTCGGGGTAGAAGTGGTCCTCCCAAATTGTCGGGCCATCTTTGGTTTCGGCACACTCCATCGCCACACCGGGGCCCATTACTTCAGATAAACCGTAAATATCGATGGCGTCGATACCCAGGCGCTGCTCCAGCTCCTGGCGCATGGAGCCGGTCCAGGGTTCGGCCCCAAAAATGCCCAGGCGCAAGTTGAGGTCGCCCGGGTTAACGCCCTGGCGCTCTAGCTCATCGGCAATATTCAGCATATAAGAGGGGGTTACCATAATAATGTCGGGGTTAAAATCCCGAATCAGCTGCACCTGTTTTTCGGTTTGACCGCCGGACATGGGGATAACCGTGCAGCCTAAACGCTCGGCACCGTAGTGGGCGCCCAGGCCGCCGGTAAACAGACCATAGCCGTAAGCCACATGCACCAGGTCTTTACGCCGGCCGCCGGCGGCGCGAATCGAGCGGGCCACCACATCGGCCCAGGTGTCGATATCGTTTTGGGTATAGCCCACCACTGTGGGTTTGCCGGT
Organism: Cellvibrionaceae bacterium; assembly: GCA_025800435.1. Taxonomy (GTDB): domain Bacteria; phylum Pseudomonadota; class Gammaproteobacteria; order Pseudomonadales; family Cellvibrionaceae; genus Pseudoteredinibacter. Next base: position 1,746 of record JAOXRV010000517.1, read on the forward strand.
GGTGCCGCTGGAGGCGTGGATGCGCACAATGTCGTCCATGGGGGTGGCGAACATATTAAACGGGTAGTTGGCGCGCAGGTCTTGCTTGGTGGTGTAGGGGAACTTGGCCAAGTCCGCCAGCTCGTTTAAATCGCCGGGGTGTACCCCGTGCTCGTCAAAACTCTTGCGGTAGTGGGGTGAGTTTTCATAGGCGTGGGTCAGGGATTTCTTCATGCGCTGCAATTGCAGGGCACGCAGCTCATCAATACTGGCTTTTTCGATTGACTCAAGCTCATCGCTTATCACTTGTCTGGTCACTGTCGGCCTCCAGGACGGGGAAATTATTTATTTTTTTCGTTGTGTTGGGCGAGCCTGTTTATTTTATCGGTGGCTCTGTTGGCGATGTTTTAGACACTGCCTTATAAGTTATTGATTTACATGCAAAACATTATTTTTGTGTGCATAAACCGGGCTCTTGGGCCCTGATTTCAATCAAATATAACACGAAAAATCCGTTGTAAGCACTATTTTTGTATCATATAATTTTTTCAACTTTAGTCGATATCCGCATTTTTTAGGCGGTAGTTGGGGCCTCCGTTGTTCTATTACAGTGGTGTACCCGCGCTAAGGCGGTCCCCAAGAATAAGCAAAGTAGTCAGAATAAACGAGAGGCTCAGATGACCAATAAGCTGCAAAGTTATATCAATGGCCAATGGCAACAAGGCCAAGACGACGGCGTTACGGTTTACAACGCCATCAACGGCGAGGCCATTGCCCAGGTGAGCAGTAGCGGGGTCGATTTTCAAGCCGCCCTGGATTACGGCCGCAGCGTCGGTGGCCGCGCCCTGCGTGCCATGACCTCGCACGAGCGCGCCAATGCCCTAAAAGCCCTGGCCGCTCACTTAATGTCTATTAAAGACAAGTTCTACGCCGTCTCCGCCTGGACCGGTGCCACCAAGGCCGATAGCTGGGTCGACATTGAAGGTGGTTTGGGTACGCTGTTTACATACTCTTCCCTGGTGCGTCGGGAAATGCCCAATGAAACTTTTTGGCTGGAAGACGGGGTAGAGCGCCTGTCCCCCAACGGTACGTTTTTGGGTCGTCATATTTTAGTGCCCAAAGAGGGCGTGGCGGTACACATCAATGCCTTTAACTTTCCCTGCTGGGGCTTTTTAGAAAAAATGGCCCCCAGTATAGCCGCTGGCATGCCGGTGATTATTAAGCCCGCCACCGCCTCGGCCTATTTAACCGAGGTGATGGTAAAAGAAATTGTGGCCTCGGGTATTCTGCCCGAAGGTGCGATTCAGTTGGTGTGCGGCAGCGTCGGCGATACCCTCGACCGATTGAATGAACAGGATGTGGTGACCTTTACTGGCTCGGCTTCTACCGGCCAAATGCTGCGTGCCCACCCCAATATTGTCGCCAAGTCGATTCCCTTTACCATGGAAGCCGACTCCCTTAACTGTTCAATTCTCGGCGCCGGCGTCGAGCCCGGCAGCCCCGAGTTTGATTTGTTTGTGAAAGAAGTGGCCAAGGAAATGACCACCAAGGCCGGCCAAAAATGTACCGCCATCCGCCGTACCATTGTGCCGCGCAATCGGGTTGAGGCGGTGCAAGAGGCGCTGGCCAAACGCCTTGATGGCATTGTGCTGGGTGATCCCGCTGCCGAGGGTGTGCGCATGGGCGCCCTGGTGGGCCGCGATCAAATGGCCGATGTGCGCGATGCGGTCAATCAATTGCGCCAAGCCGCCGAGGTGGTCTACGGTGGCGATGATGATTTTGAAGTGGTCGGGGCCGATAAAGATAAGGGCGCCTTCTTCCCCAGTACCGTGCTCTATTGCGATAAGCCATTAAATACCGATGTGCCCCACTCGGTTGAGGCGTTTGGCCCGGTCACCACCATGATGCCTTACGACTCCACCGACGAGGCGATAGAGCTGGCTAAGTTAGGTAAAGGTAGCCTGGCTGGTTCTTTGGTAACCGCCGATGACAATGAAGCCGCTAAAGTTATTCTGGGCACTGCCGCTTACCACGGCCGTATGCTGGTGCTCAACCAAGACTGTGCCAAGGAATCCACCGGTCACGGCTCGCCCATGCCCACCCTGGTACACGGTGGCCCCGGTCGCGCCGGTGGCGGTGAAGAGCTGGGCGGCCTGCGCTCGGTCAAGCACTATATGCAGCGCACCGCAATCCAGGCATCGCCCACCACCATGACCGCCATTACCAAAGAGTTTAATCCGGGTTCTGCCCAGTTGATCGATAAGGTTCATCCCTTCCGCAAAAACTTTAACGAAATTCGCATTGGCGATACCTTAATTACCCATAAGCGTACCGTGACTGAGGCCGATATTGTTAACTTTGGCTGTATCTCCGGCGATCACTTTTACGCCCACTTTGATGAAACCGCGGTGGCCGATTCATTGTTTGGCAAGCGTGTGGCCCACGGTTACTTTATTATCTCTGCCGCCGCCGGCATGTTTGTCGACCCGGCCCCCGGCCCGGTATTGGCTAACTACGGTTTAGAAAACCTGCGCTTTGTGGAACCAGTCGGTATCGGTGACACCATCCAAACTCGCCTGACCTGCAAAAAGAAAATTAAAAAGGACAAGCGCCCGGACGAAGATAAGGCCAATGGCGTTGTGGTTTGGGATGTGGAAGTGCGCAACCAGCACGACGAGCCGGTGGCGCTGTATAATATTATGACCTTGGTAGAGCGCGACGAAGACTAAGAAATTCCCGCAGGAATGCTGGCCGCCCCTGGGGCGGCCTTTTTTTAAGCGCTGACCCAGCAACCGTGAAAGCCCTGGGGCAGGACGCCGCCGGCCCAGGCTTTGGCGATAGGGCCAGCGCCAATATCGGCGCCTTTAAACAGGGCCAAGCCCGACTCATTTTGTTGGCGGTCTAAAAAGCTGTGAATAATAAACTCCTCGCCACGGCTGTCCTGAATATAAAGGGGCTCGTCAAGCGATACATTTTCGGCAAAGGTGTAAGCATCACTGGTGCCAGTGTGTGGATTAATTTGCAGCAGTTGCTCAAGGCGCTGTTGCCCGCCGTGATTGAGCCGCTGGCCACAGCCGACTAGCGCCTGGGGGCTAAAGGGCTGGGTCTGGCGAAAGTTTGGAAACTCCATTGATAGGCCGCTGCCGCTTTTGTGCCAGCGGCCGCTGTTTAGCTCAATTCGATACTGGCACAGTTCACTCGGGTAGGATACCGGGTTTGGGCCGAACACTGAGGTCTCCTTAATACTCAGCCCCCGGCTCATAATCTGAGCATCTCGGTACTCGGCCATGGTGAAAAATAGTTCATTGCCCAGTTCATAGGCATTGCCAAAGTGAAACACAAAATTGGCGGGTATCTCGATGGTGCGTTCGATAGTCAGGGTATTTTTGTCAATCAGCACTATCTGGCTGTGGCCTTGCTGATCAAACTGGAACTTGTCAAAAAAGTTGCCTTCATTTTTATGCTGATACAAGTGAGCGGTGTTTACCAGCACTAGATAATTTTGGCTGACACAAAATGCGTGCATATAGCCAGCTTGTTGCAGCGCCAGACGCTTAAAGCGCTTAAGCGCCCCGGCCTGATCGAGCTGGTAAATAAAAACCAGGGCCTGGCCGCCGTAGATCCAAGAGCCGATATTCCACCACTGGCCATCGGCGTCGATCGTGGGGTGGGCACTAAAGGGCAGGTGAGTTAGCGCTTCGCCCCAATCGACCCGGCCCACAGTTGCCAAACTATCCGGGTCTATTTCATAGGCCGAGCCCGCCTCCCACAGGGCAAATAGGCGCTTGCCGATTTTGCGAACCGAAATATTCGCGCTGTTGGCCGAGTCGTTGTTGCGCGCAGCCTTGGGCTGGGGTGGGGTGCTGCCTAGGCCCGGGTATAAAAATCGCCCGGCGGCTTGTTCGCGCAAATATTTTTCGGTGGCGACCATCTCTGCCCGGTGGCTCACCTGGCCATTGGCAATAGTGTATTGCTGCACCATGCCATCGCCGTCAAATAGATGGCTGTGCTGAAAACCCGCGCGCTCTAGCATTGCCGGGCTGTTGCGGTAGAGCTTGCCCTTTAGCGTGCTGGGCCAGTCTCCCTCAAGGCGCATTGGCCGCTCGGCAAAGCGCTGGGGTACCTGTTCAAAGGGGCGGCGCTCGGCTCGGCTGGCAAAGCTGAGCGCGGGGCTGGCCAAAGCCATGCTGGCCAGCCCCGCGTATTGTATAAATTCTCGTCGTTTGGTCATTTTATTTGCCCTTGTTAACGCAGCTCAATGGTCACGATTTGGTCGCCGCTAAGGCTGATCTTGGCATCCTCAAAGCTGGCCGGGCCAAAGGCGCCGGCATTATTGCTAAAGCCGTAAGGCTCGGTGGGGATACCGATAATATTGCGATCTAATTCTCGGTTATCGTTTTCATCGTGAAATATTCGCACTGCATAATCGCCACTGGGCAGATTGTGAAAAGTGAGCTTTAGACTGTCGCCGCTGAGTTGTTGCTTGACCGCTGCCAGCGCCTGGCCGCCACTGCCGTCAAAGCTTGCAGCATTATTGTGCAGGCTGATATAGCTGCTGCCCTGGCTGTGTTGATAGGCGCTAATCAGCAGGGTAAGGTCGTGGCTAAAACTTGGTTTGGCCAGTAAAAGAGCGAAAATGCCGCTTAGTAAGGTCAGTGTCTTCATGGGCTAATACCTGTGTACCGGTTGATGTTGGGGCCCATAATAGGCAGCTGTCGGGCTTGTGACAGTTGCCAGAAGTCACGGCTTTGGCCGGGGTAAAGTATGACTTTTGGCACCTGCTGAGGGTTGGTATTGGGGCTACTATGGTGGTTAAGCACTCTAAAATCAGAGGTTCTTTTTATGTTTAGAGCGGGTCTAAAACTCGGTGACTGGGTGCTGGCCGCCAGTGGCCTGTTAACCATTACTGTGGTTGCCATTTTTGATGGGGCTATTCAACAGCACTACCAGTTCTGGCGGCTGGGGCTTTTCGCCCTGATCGCCGGGCTGTTTACGCTGATGGCGCTGATGGAGATTAGCCTATTCGTCGGCCGCTGGCTGCTGGGTTTGTTTGCCGTATTGGCATTTGCATTATTTGCCAGCTTTAGCTGGGATGCCCTGCTTATCCTGCTGGTGGTGTGGGCGGCGCTATTGCCCGAGGTCACCAGTCGCTATAGCTGGTTATTGCTGCTACTTATCAATGGCTTGTTTGCGGGCTATTGGTATTTTCTCAGTGAGCAGCGCTTTGGCGGGTTTACCTTATTGTCGTTTGTGGGCTTTCAGATGTTTGCGCTGGCCTCCAGTGAGGCGCGCAAGGAACTGCGTGCTAGCAAAGAATCTCTAGAGAGTATCAATATTGAATTACAAGCGACCCAGGCTTTACTGGCCCAGCAGTCAAAGCAACAAGAGCGCCTGCGCATTGGCCGAGATTTACACGATAGTATCGGCCATCATCTAACCGCCCTAAGCTTGCAATTAGAGCATGCCAAGCATCAGCCCCCCGATCACTGGCAAGATTGGGCCGGAGATCTGGGGCGGCAGGTAAAAGACACCCTAGGTGAGTTGCGCCAGATTGTGAAGGCAATGCGCAACGATGAGCAGATAGATTTGGCGAATGTGTGCGCTCGCCTTCAGGGGGCTTTGCCCGAGGGGATAGTGATCAGCTACCCTGAGCCGTTTGAGATTGCCGAGCCAGAGCTGGCTGAGCAGTTGGTTTTTTGTCTGCAAGAGGCAATTAGTAATGCTCTGCGTCACGGCGCTGCCAGCCGGGTAAATGTAGAGTTGGTCAGTAGCACGCCGCTGGCTATTCGTATTGCTAATAACGGTCGTCGCAGTGTGAGCTGGCAGGCCGGCAGTGGCTTGCTGGGTATGCGTGAGCGCTTGCAGCCCTATGGGGGCCAAGTTCAGCTGAGCCCGACCGCCGCTGGCATGCAATTGGATCTGATAGTGGGGGAGACTGCTCTTGGCTAAATCAGAATTAACGATTGGCCTGGTGGAAGATCAGGCGCTTATTCGTGCGGGTATTATCAGTTTACTTGAGTTGCATACAGATTTTACCGTTGTTTGGCAGGCCGCTGATGGCGAACAAGCGCTGGAGCTAATGGCTGGCCAGCAGTCGGTCGATATTATTATCAGCGATATACGTATGCCGCGGATGGGCGGCATTGAATTTGTGCAACAGCTGCGCGCGGCTGGCAACAATACCCCGGTATTGATGTTAACCACCTTTGATGAACACGATTTATTCTTGCGGGCCCTGCGTGCCGGGGCCAACGGCTTTCTGCTTAAGGACGTTAGCCTAGAAAAATTACACTCTGGGGTGGCCAAGGTGGCCGCCGGTGGTTTTTTGGCCGAGCCTGAGCTATTGCAAGCTGAGGCGCTACAGAGGATTGACGACCAACAGCTTAGCCGCCCCCTGTTCGCAGACCAGCTCAGCGATAAGGAGTTACAGATACTGCGCTATATCACCGCCGGTTTTAGCAATAAGGAAATTGCCGAGGCGGTACACCTTTCTGAGGGTACCGTTAAAAACCGTATCTCGACCATACTGCAAAAAATGGATGCCCGGGACCGAACCCAGGCGGTGATTAAGGCGTTGCGCTGGGGCTTGTTAAATTAGTTGCCCTAGCCCAAAGGGGTCATCAATTGAGTGGCTGGGTTGGGTAAACCACACCGGCCCCTCGTTGCCCATATAAAAGTGGTCTTCTAAACGTACACCAAACTCACCGGGCAGCACCAGCATTGGCTCATTAGAAAACACCATGCCGGCTGCCAGGGGTGTTTGGTCACCGCGCACTAGATAGGGGCCCTCATGTATATCCAGGCCGCAGCCGTGGCCGGTGCGGTGGGGTAGGCCGGGCAGTTGATAGTCGGGGCCAAAGCCCGCTTGTTCGAGCACCTTTCGGGCGGCGTAGTCGGCCGCTTCACAGGGCTGGCCCAACTGGGCGGCGGCAAAGGCGGCGGCCTGGGCATCTTTTTCCACTTGCCAGGCAAGGCGCTGGCGCTCGGTTGCTTCGCCATAGGCGTAGCTGCGGGTTATGTCCGAGTTATAGCCTTCGACTAAACAGCCGGTGTCAATCAATACCCAGTCCTTGTCTTGCAATATTTGCGGCTCTTTGACGCCGTGTGGAAAACTGCTGGCTAAGCCAAACAGCACAATGCAAAACGATGAGCCGGCGGCGCCAACGTGTTTGTGGGCCTCATTGATAAATGCCGTGACCTCGGTAGTGCTGATACCCGGGTGCAGAATACTGGCCGCTGCTTTGTGTACCTCTAGGGTCATATTTTTTGCGGTTTGCAGTAGCGCTATTTCGGCCGCTGATTTTTGCTGGCGGCAGGCGGCGATTACCGGGTAGCCGTTAACAATCGCCAGCTGGGGGTTGGCTTTGATGATAGCATCCACCAAAAAAAATCCACTGGCATCGTCAACCGCCAGCTGGCCTTGTTTGATATCTTGCGCGGCTAATACCTCGCCCAGCAACTGATAGGGGCACTGGTGTTCGTGCCAGCCGTGGAACTCGGCTTCTATCAACATAAAGTCGCGCAGGGAGTTTTCTTCAAAATGGGGGGCGATATAGTGAAGTTGGCCCTTGGCGGTCAACACTGCCCCCACCAGACGCTCGCTGGGGCGCCAGCGCAGGCCGGTAAAATAATATAAGTTGGTGCCGGCATTTAGGTAGCAGGCGGCAATGCCCTGGGCCCGCATTAGGGCACAGGCCCGATCCATACGCTGCTGGTATTCGGCCGTGCTAATTTGGCTGACCTCGGCGGTCATATTGTGCAGTTTTGCCAGTGCTTGTTCCTGGCTTGAGCCGCCAACGCCAATGGTCCCAGTGGTCATAGAGCTGCCCTAGTGGTTAATTGTCCAGCCCTTGGTATGGATAATATGGTCGAGCTTGCGACTGATGGCTGTGCAGTTGCGTATCATCTCCAGCTTTTCCCAGGTTTGGTGCTCGCCGTCTTCGATAAAGCGCATAATTTCTGCGGGCTCTTTTTGGTTGAGCAAAGTCAGTGGGTTAAAAAAGCGCTTGCTGGGCATAATATTAATATCGCCCACATAATCCTGGGACAGCACCCCGTAGAGCAGATGTTGCAAGGTGCCGATGCTGCTGTCGCGCCAGGGCATATAGCGGTGGCTGATCTTTAACACCCGGCTTAAACCCTGGCGGCTTAAGCTAATTGGAATACGCACTAACTCGGTTAACACATGGCTGCGCTCATCGGGGTTGGACTGGAAGGGGATTACCGCCGGGTTCACCATGCTGACAATATAGTGGTTAACCCCATAGAGGCGGCTTAAGCGCTTGGCCGGCAGGTCGTCGGAAAACGAACCGTCGATCCAGCGCGACTCGGGCAAATAGGATACTTCTTGGCCGTCGACATCTCTGGCCTTAAGGGTTACCGGTGGGTAGATGCCCGCCACCGCACAAGAGGCCATTACCGCCGAGCGAATCAACACATTGGGTGAGGTCACCGCATTGAGTAGGCGCGAGGCCTGCTGGCGCTTGGCGCCGGTGACGGTGATGTTTAACTTGCGCCCGGTCAGCTCGTAGGCTTCTTGGAAGGTCATATCCGGAATCAGGCGGCCCACCACATCGTTGCGTAGATGGCGCTCGTCGATGGAGTTGGGGTGCAGGTGAATAAAACCTTTGGGGCGCCAGCTTTTTTCTTTGGCGATTTCGCCGCGGATATTTTCAATGCTCATGACCTCGTCGAGGTCTTCATCGCAGTGGGTACACAGAACCGCAGCTATCAGCGAGCCGGCGCTAGAGCCGGAGATGATCTCGGGCAGCAGGTCTTCTTCGACCATGGCCTTGACCACGCCCATGTGGAAGTGGCCGAGGGCGGCGCCGCCGCTGAGCATTAGCGCCGAGCGCCCGTAGCAGCGCGAGGCGCGGCTAAAGAAATCTTGTTTTTCGTCTTCGGAAATAAGTTTGTTATCGGCCTCGGCGAGGATATCCAGAGCCTCGGTCAGCTCGGCGATGTATTCGTTGATCAGGCGTTTGGTGCCAAAGCGGCTTTTGGTGTAGAGAGCGGGGTTGCCGATGCCGCCCTGGTTGCCGTGAATGCCTTCGTTAAGCTTGAACAATAGACCGCGCAGATCGTTGCGCTTCATCAGGTCGCGCAGTTCATCTAGGCGCTTGCGAATGGAGCGGTAGTCGTAATACTGGGAGGCCTCGGCCGACTTCCAATCGTCTAGGCCGGTGTGGACATCGTGCTCTTGGGCGGCTGCTTTCCATATCTTGTAGGTTTTGGCCCGCGCCATCTTTTCCACAGAGCTGTGTTGTGAAGTAAATATCCCCATAAAACTACCTTTGTGTTGGCCCCTGTGACACTGCGGGCTAAGTCAATAAAGCCAGCATAAACCGTGCCTAAATGGTCATGGTATTGAGTTATCGTTGTTTTATTTAGAGTGGGCAGCGGTGACCAAATTCTGAACAAGCGGCTTGGCCAGCCTGGTAAAATAAACCAGCGGTTAAAACTCACTCTCTCTTACCAGTGTACTTAGGAAACGGCCCTAAGCAAGGGCAAAAAAGCTTATTTAAGAAGGCAAAAATGCTCTCCTTGAGGTTTGTGGGGTTATAGGCACTATAACCAACCCTTTTGCTGGGCAATACGGGCCGCTTCCACCCGGTTGCTGGCGCCTAATTTGTTGCTGGCCTCGGACAGATAATTGCGCACAGTACCCTCGGATAGACACAGTTTGCTGGCAATTTCGCGGTTGGCCAGGCCCTCTCCGGCCAGGCGCAGGGCTTTGCGTTCTTTATCGCTGAGCGGGTCTTTATCGCCCAGGGCCAGCATTGCCAACTCTGGGTCGATCACTTTTTGCCCAGCCATTACCTTGGCAATGGCTTCCACCAAGTAGTCTGAGGGCGCCTCCTTTAAAATAAAAGCGCTGACCCCGGCCTCCAGTGCCCGACGTATATAACCGGCGCGGGAAAAGGTGGTCATAACGGCCAGCTTTAACTCGGGGCGCTGTTTGGCCAGGGTTTCGGCCAGCTCCAGCCCGGTTAGTTTGGGCATTTCGATATCGGTCAATACTAAGTCGGCCGGGTGTTGCGCCAGTAATTGCAGGGCCTGCTCCCCATCTTCGGCTTCGGCCACCACCTCAAGGCCGGGGTTTAGCCGCAGCAGCGCGGCGATAGCGCCGCGCACCAGGGCCTGGTCTTCAACAAGTAAAATACGCGTCTTATCCATGGTTTAAGCTTCTTCGAGCAGAGGTAATACCAGGCTTAGCTCGGTGCCATTGGCACTGCTGCTAATGTCAAGTTGGCCGCCCAGTTGTTGGCAGCGCTCGGCCATGCCGGCAAGGCCGTTGCCTCGCTCAATGTTGGCGGCCTGGCCATTATCCCATACCTTGAGCACAATATTGCGGCCCTGGCTCAGTAGCTCAAGACGGGCCTGGTCACCCTGGCTGTGGCGGATAATATTGGTGCAGGCTTCTTTTAGCATTAAAATTAAGCTGGCTTCAACGTCGGCGCTGATTCTGCCCAGCTGATTACTGCACTGGCTGTTAAACCCGGCGGTATAAAGGTGCTCGCATAATTGTTTTAGCTCGGCTTCAAGGCCTTTGGTTTTTAAGCCGGCGACACTTTCGCGCACTTCGCTCAAGGCCTGGCGGGCGAGTTTGGCCACTTGCTTGATTTCAGCGGCACTGGCGGTTTGGTCTTCAGCCTGTAAGAGTTTTTCGGCCAGCTCGGCCTTTAGCGCAATGCTGGACAAACTGTGGCCCAATAAATCGTGCAGATCCCGGCCAATGCGCTCGCGTTCGGCGATGGTGGCAAGCTGCTCTATTTTGTTTTGATCGCGTTCTTGAATAAAACGGTGATGCATATCTTTGCGCAGTAAAATACCGTTGATGTACAGGGCTACGGTTAAAAACAGAGCAATGCGCAAATAAATTGGGTACTCGCTATACAGATAAATAAATGCGCTAAGCTCTAGCGCTAAAGTCAGGGCGAGCAACAGTGCCGACTGGCGCCAGGGCAAATAATAGGCCGCTAAGAAAACACTGTAGCCATATATGGCGTTGGTACCTGGGGTCAGTAGTGTTGTCAGGCTGCTCAGTAGCAGCATTGCGCCAATGGGTTTAATGGCCTGGCGAGAATTACTTTTTATACCCCAAGAATAAAGGGCCAAAAAAACGCCGTAG
>JAOXRV010000524.1 GCA_025800435.1 Cellvibrionaceae bacterium
CCTGGAGCCGATCTTTGCCCATATTTTTGCGTTTATGTTTTTGGGCGAGCTACTGGGGCTGAACGGTTGGATCGGGGCCAGTTTGATTATTACCGGCATGTTGTGGGCAGAGCTGGGTGGGCGGCGCAAGCTGAAGATGCAGCCTTTGGATCAGGCGGCCAGCCCGAGTTTGGAGGACTAAAACCACAAAAATATCGCGACTATTTGACTTCGGTCATGGCCACATCAAAATAAATATACTTGACAGAATAAAAATATACCCACTAGTATATTTGCCAGGCTAACAATAAAGTGGATAAAAATAATGGTCGGTGAAATCATCTGTACGGCGACTGAATCTGTCGTCTATGGCATGCCTGCGGCGACTGCCATTAGCCAACAAGCTGAGCGCATGAGCGCCCAGCGAGTGTTCTTGCTGGTTAGCCAATCCCTCGCCCAGCAAACCGAAGATATTGAAGCAATTAAAACCAAATTGGGCCAGCGCTTTGTCGCCCAATACAGTGGTATGCCGCCCCATGCACCGCGCAGTGCGGTATTGGCCGCCGCAGATATAGCCCGCCAAGCCAAGGCAGATTTAGTGGTCACCGTTGGCGGAGGCTCGGTCACCGATGCCGGCAAAATAGTGTTAATTTGCCTCAAGCACAATTTGCGCGAGCACGATGACCTAGAGCCCTACCATGTCTACGTGGATGCCCAAGGCAACACCATTAAGCCGGTGTTTGAAGGGCCAGACATTCCCTTGATCTCGGTACCAACCACCCTGTCTGGCGGTGAGTTTAACCCCCTCGGCGGCGCGACCGACGAAAACTTAAAATTCAAGCAGGGCTATGAACACCGGCTGATGGTACCTCGCTGTGTAATTCTCGACCCCCAGCTAACTCGCCACACCCCCGAGTGGCTGTGGTTTTCGACCGGAGTGCGTGCGGTAGATCACGCGGTTGAGGCACTCGCTTCGCTGCAATCCAATGATTTTTGCGATGGCTTAGCCGGTTCGGCTCTTCGCCTTTTGGTCGAAGGCTTACCCCGGGTTAAAGCCGACCCCTCTGATATGGAGGCCCGGCTCAAGTGTCAAATTGGGGTATGGCAATCAATGATGCCGATTGTGGCGGGTGTGCCGATGGGCGCCAGTCACGCTATCGGGCATGTATTGGGCGGCAGCAAAGACGTGCCCCACGGCTACACATCCTGTGTTATGTGCCCTGCAGTGCTGGCCTACAATCTGCCCGTTAACGCCCACCGGCAGCAGCGCATCGCCACAATTTTTGGCTCCAGCGAGCGCCCGGCCGCAGCCCAAGCCGATGAATTTATCCGAGCCCTCGATATGCCTCGCACGCTCACCCAAGTGGGCCTAAAAGAAGATGACTTACAACTGGTGGCCGATAACACCATGCACGACTTTTGGGCGCGCACCAACCCCAGGCCGATCACCGGCGCCAATGATGTGATGACAATTCTGCGCAGCGCATTATGATGGACAGCTGTTCACAGACTTGGGGTAAACCATGAGCAAATCCGCCAACACAGACAACAAAGCCCGGCTAAAGGAAGAAATCGCCGAATTTAAGCGCAAGCGCATCCTCGAAGAGGCCACCCATCTGTTTTTTCGTGATGGTTATGAGCAGACCACACTGGACGCCGTGGCCTCAGCACTGGATGTAACCAA
>JAOXRV010000531.1 GCA_025800435.1 Cellvibrionaceae bacterium
GCCCCAATAATGCCTCGCTCAAGTCCGCGCTATAGATCAGTTCATCGGCCGCCTTAAAGTGAATTTCAAAACCCTCTCCACCAGGAAGGCGTTCGGCAAACCCACAGATAACCCGCGCTTTGGTTTTGCGCACGAGCTGCGGCAACAACTTCATCGTATAAGCAGGGTGGCCAAAAAAGGGCGCCCACTCACCGCCAGTCACCGGCTCCTGATCAGGTAGTATACCCACCATCTCGGTACGTTTAAGCGCACTCATAACCATCCGCACACCGGAGGCATCCGCAGGCGCCATCCGCGTGCCAAGGCGTGCGCGCATACGTTTAATCAGCGTATCTAAGAGCTTAAGTTTCGGTGGGCGGTACATGGCTGTAAACGGGTAACGCTTCGATAGATAGAGATTCAGTATTTCCCAATTACCCAAATGCGGAGCGATCAAAATAACACCATGCCCCTGCGCTAGCGCTTCGTCGATTAGGTGTTCATGATGAACGGCTTTTACCTTCTTCAGCGAGCGCGCTGGGGACCACAGCCACGCCATCCCCATCTCTGAGAATGAGCGACCTGTCTCGATCATACTTAGCTCAGCCAACGCCACACGCTCGGCTTCTTCCTGTTCCGGAAATGCAATATCGATGTTGGTGCGAGTTACGCGCATTAAGCTGCTCTCTGGCCGGGCAGCAAAGTACTTCCCGATTCGACCACCCAAACGCTGAGCCCAGCGCAA
>JAOXRV010000536.1 GCA_025800435.1 Cellvibrionaceae bacterium
CATACGCTGAGAGATTGCCGACGGGGTGACACCCAATTCAGCAGCGGCCAGCTCAAAGCGGCCCAGGCGCAGAATAGCGGCCAGCGCCTTGAGATTTTGCGGGTCAATGTTCATTAGTTATTCTAACATAACCTTAGTTCATTTAGCTTCTCTTAGTCGATTGTGCGGTATATTTGAATATATAATAAGTGAGGTGGGAAATGTTGGGAACACTGACCCATGGGTATGTTCTGGGCCTGAGCCTGATTTTGGCGATTGGTGCACAAAATGCGTATGTTTTGAGTCAGGGTCTGAAACAAAGTCATGTCTTTGTAGTTTGTGCGATTTGCGCCCTTTCTGATGCGGTTTTGATCATTGCGGGGGTGACCGGCTTTGGCGCCTTGGCCAAGGCCGTGCCGGGATTTGAGGTGGTGATGCGCTATGGCGGCGCGCTCTTTCTGTTCGGCTATGGATTATTGAGTTTTCGAAATGCATGGCGCGGCGGTTCGGGGCTGGATCATGCCGGTGAAGCCGAGCAGAAACTGTTGCCTGTTGTGCTGACGGTGCTTGGGTTTACGTGGCTTAACCCGCATGTCTATCTGGATACGGTTGTGCTGCTGGGGTCGGTTTCGTCGCAATATGAGAATACGTTTGCTTTTGGCCTTGGGGC
>JAOXRV010000548.1 GCA_025800435.1 Cellvibrionaceae bacterium
AAAAGCCACTACCGCGCCTGCAATCTATGCGAGGCCATCTGCGGTATCGAGATACAAACCCAGGGCGATGAGATTATCGCCATTAAAGGCGATAAAAATGACCCACTGGGGCGGGGCCATATCTGCCCCAAAGCCGTGGCCCTACAAGATTTACACAATGACCCGGAGCGTTTGCGCAAGCCGGTAAAAAAAGTGAACGGCCAGTGGCTTGAAATTGAATGGGACGAGGCGCTGCAATTGGCGGCCCAAGGCATCCACCAACTGCAACAACAGCACGGCAATAACGCCCTGGCAATTTACGCCGGCAACCCCAATGTGCACAACTACGGCAGCCTAACCCACGGCAGCATGCTGTCGAAAATGCTGCGCAGTAAAAATCGTTTTTCTGCCACCTCCCTCGATCAGCTGCCCTGCCAGTTACTGTGCTATTTAATGTACGGTCACCAGATTGCCGTGCCCATTGCCGATATCGACAATACCGATTACTTTGTGATCATGGGCGGCAACCCCATGGCCAGCAATGGCAGCATGATGACCGTACCCGATATTAGCAAGCGCCTAAAAGCCATCAAACAACGCGGTGGCGAGGTGGTGGTTATTGACCCGCGCCGCAGTGAAACCGCCGAGGTAGCCACTAGCCACCTGCCGATTAAACCCGGCAGCGATGCCTACGCCCTGATGGCAATTATTCACACCTTATTTGAAGAGGAGCTGGTGCAACTTGGGCACCTTAAAGCGCTGCTAAAAAATATAGAAGCCGTAAGACCACTGGCGGCTAACTTTAAGCCCGAGGATGTGGCCCATAAAACCGGCATTAGTGCCGAGGCCCTGCGCCAAATGGCCCGCAAACTGGCAAATACCCAGCGCGCTGCCTTTTATGGACGCATGGGTATCTCTACCCAGCGCTACGGCAGCCTGTGTAATTGGGCCATTCAAATTATTAATATTTTGGCCGGCAATTTAGACCGCGTGGGCGGCACCTTATTAAGCCACCCCGCCGCGGGCATGGTTAAACCCGGCGAGGCCGGGGCCGGTAACTTTGGCCGCTGGCACAGCCGGGTGAGCCAGCTACCCGAGTTTAATGGCGAAATTCCCGCTGCGGTAATGGCCGAAGAAATGCTGACCCCAGGAGAAGACCAGGCCAAAGGCTTATTTATTATGGCCGGCAACCCCGTCTCCTCATCCCCCAATGGCCAGCAGTTGGATAAAGCCCTAGCGGGCTTAGATTTTATGGTCGCGGTGGATATTTATATTAATGAAACTACCCGCCATGCAGATTTAATCTTACCGCCTACCACCACCCTTGAGCACGATCATTATGACCTGGCGTTTTTGCGCCTGGCAGTGCGCAACACCGTGCGCTTTAATGAACCTTTATTTGAACCCAGCCCCGGCGCCAAACACGACTGGGAAATTTTTAATGGCTTGGCGGCGGCTCTGGCAGAGTGTAAAGGTATTGAGTTCCAGCCACTGCCCGCGCCCGAGCAGCTCATTAATTTTGGTTTACAAATGGGCCCCTATGGCAGCGAACACGAGCTGAACTTAAGTATCGACAAGCTGAAACAACTGCCCCATGGTATCGACCTTGGCCCATTAAAACCCTCAATAACCCAAGGCCGCCTATGCACCGAAGACGGTTTGATTGATTGCCTGCCCGATATTATTCCCAGCGAGATTGAACACCTACAGGCGGACCTTGCCACAGCGGATACCAGTGAGCTGCTACTGATTGGCCGCCGCCATGTGCGCGATTGCAACTCCTGGATGCACAATAGCCACCGCCTAACCAAGGGCAAGGCCCGCTGGCAGCTCTATATGCACCCTGACGATTGTGCCCAACGCAACGTGAAGGACGGCGATGAAGTAAGAATTCGCTCTAGGGTAGGGGAGTTGCACGTGGCGGTTAAGGCCAGCGATGAGATGATGCCTGGAGTCGTGAGTCTGCCCCACGGCTGGGGGCACAATAGCCGCAACGGCGTTAAAATGACCATTGCCAACGCCCAGGCCGGGGTCAACTGCAACGACCTAACTGACGATGCCTATTACGACCGCGCCTCGGGCAACGCCGCCTTAAACGGCGTGCCGGTTGAGGTGCAAGCGCTTAGCTAAGTGTTGGGCTGCCCTTATTCAGTTATGGTGAAGGCACAAATCTTATGGCCGTCTAAGTCACGAAAATAGGCGCCGTAAAAATTGTCACCACGATCGCCCGGCTTACCTTCATTACTGGCACCAAGCGACAGGGCCTTGGCGTGAAAATCTGACACAGTATCCGTATCGGGCATAAACAGGGCAACCATATCCCCATTGCCCACAGTGGCGGGTTCGCCATTAAAAGGCTTGGTGACACTAAACAGGGGCTGGTCCATGGCCACGCCCCAGGCCACAAAGGTATCTATTTCCATCAGGCGGCTGGCACCTATGGTTTCAAACAACTCATCGTAAAAAGCCCAGGCCTTGGGCAGGTCATTGGAGCCAATGGTGGTATAGCCGATCATCGTGCCTTCCTCGAAGATAGCGGGCCTAATATTAGCGGCCCTGTATTTAGTTGGTTGCCAGCGCCTCTTGTTGCAGCACCAGCAGCTGTTTAATTCCGGCTTTGGCCAGGCCCAGCATTGCCATAAACTCGGCCTCGCTAAAGGGCTCTCCCTCGGCCGTGCCTTGAATCTCAATAATGCCGCCGTCGCTGGCCATCACAATATTCATGTCGGTTTCGGCGGCCGAATCCTCTGGGTAATCCAAATCTAACACTGGCTCACCCTGGTAAATGCCCACCGACACCGAGGCGATCATCCGCGCCAATGGCTCGGCATCGGCACTGAGCTTACCCTCGGCCTTAAGCCAGTTGATAGCATCGGCCAGGGCCACACAGGCGCCGGTAATCGACGCGGTACGGGTACCGCCATCGGCCTGGATCACATCGCAATCAATAGTAATGGTGTTCTCGCCCAGGGCTTCCATATCCAGCGCGGCACGCAGCGAGCGGCCGATCAAACGCTGAATCTCAACCGTGCGCCCACCCTGCTTGCCCCGAGCTGCCTCGCGGCCCATGCGCTCGCCGGTAGAGCGGGGCAGCATGCCGTACTCGGCGGTTACCCAGCCACGGCCCTCGCCGCGCATAAAGCGGGGCACACCCTCGCTCACGCTGGCGGTACAGATCACCTTGGTCTGGCCAAACTCCACCAGTACCGAGCCCTCTGCGTGGCAGGTAAAGTTGCGGGTAATGCGGATATCGCGCAAATGCTCGGGCTGGCGGCCACTGGGGCGCTGCATACTGCTCATAGAAACACTCTTAAATCAGTTACTCAGTTAGTGGCCGCCCAGTATACCCTTTATGCTAAACTGCATCAGCCCCAGTAATAGAACCCGAGGTAAGCGTATGCCCAGCAGTATGACCGGATTTGCTCGCAACGAGCAGCAACAACCCTTTGGCACCATCATCTGGGAACTGCGCAGCGTTAACCACCGCTACCTTGAAACCAACTTTCGCCTGCCCGAGGCCCAGCGCCTGTTCGAGCCCAAGCTGCGCGAGATCATCCGCAACAAACTCAGCCGTGGCAAACTCGACGTTAGCTTTAGCCTGCAACTGCAACACAGCGCCGACACCCTGGGCATAAACCAAGCCCTGGCCCAACAAGTCATGGTCGCCGCCAACACCCTGGCCAGCGAGGGCAACTGCAGCCCGGTCAACCCGCTGGAGCTGCTAAAGTGGCCCGGCGTAATCGCCGAGAGTAAAATCGACCAAGACGAGCTGAGCAAAATAGCCCTGGCCCAATTTGAAGCAACTGTCGATCAACTGCAAAGCAGCCGCCGACGCGAGGGCGAAGAGCTAGCCCAGTTTATTGAACAGCGTTTGCAAAGCATAAGCGAGCAGGTCAGCCACGTACGCAAAATAATGCCCAGCATCTTGCAAGCCCAACGGCAAAAACTGCAAGAGCGAATAAAAGACCTACAGGTAGAGCTGGAGCCAGAACGGCTCGAACAAGAAATTGTACTGCTGGCCCAAAAAGCCGATGTAGACGAAGAACTCGATCGCCTGGACACCCACGTCAACGAAGTGCGCCGCACCCTAAAAGATAAAAAACCAATCGGCCGCCGCTTGGATTTTTTAATGCAAGAGCTAAACCGCGAGGCCAACACCCTATCGTCAAAGGCGATTGTTACCGACACCACTGCAGCGGCGGTGGAATTGAAGGTATTAATTGAGCAGATGCGAGAGCAGATTCAGAATATTGAATAAGCTTTCTGTCAGCTTTAGTGTGATAAATTGTCATCGGCAAAAAATCTAAAATAAGACACTCCAGGCCTCAGCTTGAACCCCCGCTGAACACCATAACAGTGCATCGGTCAGAAAATTACAAACTAGCACTTTTTTGCGAGGTTAAGTCTATTTGCCTTCTGTTATAAAGGGCACTTGTTTCAAAATCTTAACCGTCGCATATGGATAATAGCTTTAGCCAATACAACATTCTGGTCACCAGCAGCAGCCGCTCTGATATCTACTCGTTGGCGCTAGTGTGCGCGGGCCTTTGCGGTGCGGCTTTTTATTGGCTGGCCGAGAAGCCCCTGGTGCAGGCGGGGGTGGTCGGAGCCATACTGCTGGTGGCGCTACTTGTGTATAAGCGCATTCCGGAGCGGCATGTGTCTACCAGCATCGCCATCTATGAAGATTACTTTAGTATTGGCAAAGGCCCGGCCAAAGGAAAATACAACTTCCACCAAATCGATACCTTTTCCAGCATTAAAAATACCGTCAGCTGTACCTTAAAGTCTTGGCGCTTTAAAAAATTAATATTTTGCGAAGAGACCATGCAGCCCTGGTCGGATTTACCATCTACCTTTCAGCGCCAACTACAAGAAGAGCTCGGAGAGCAGGGCTATGAGGCTTTGCAAGCACGGTCTCAGTATCAGCATTCGCTGCGCAATCGCTCCACCGCACCGGCTTATATCATCACTGCCATTCTGGTATTGCTGTACTTGATGCAAAACCATTTTGCCTTATCCAACGGCATTGATATTAACGCTTTACTCAAAGGCCAGCTCGGCCAGATTAAGCTGGCGCAAATTGCCAGTGATATTGGCAACACCCTAGCCCAGATTAATATTTTAAAAATCGCTTTTATCACGGGGGCCATATGGCTGATTAGCCGCTGGCTATTGCGCTTGCTATGTGCGGGAGATTTCTTTTTGCTAAGCCTACTGGTGCTAGTGGCCAGTGGCATTTATGCCTATTACGTTCAAGCCGGTTCTAGCGCGGGTATTCTTTATATGGCGGCGGCTTATATCGGTGCTGGGGTTGCGCTCAGCCAGCTTCAGCGTCAACACCTGCCGAAAAAGTATCGTTTAAGCCTATTGGAATGGCTGTTGGCAGCGGCGCTTATTATTGCTATTAATCACTTTGCGCAACTGAACTTTAAAAGCCCTTTAACCCTGGATAATTTTATCCTACCCGGTGTGATCGGTTTCGTGGTGGCACTGGTACTGGCGGTCTATCGGGGCCGGGTGTATTGGCCAGCGCCTAACCTGGCCAGTTAACAGGGCACCTTTGTGGAGCAAATTGGGCTCTGCTCGGCGTTCTTCCACGGCAGCTGCGGCCACCAACGGTCTCTGGGTTTTTCAGTCAGCTCAAACGCCTGGCCCGGCACTGGGCGCTGCACCACCACCTCGGGGGCGTTTGCCGCCACGGCAGCCAGTAAACGCTCAATGGGTTCTGTCCAACTGTGGTTGGCCAGGCTTATTGCGCCCCAGTGCACCGGCAATAGAGTATCGGCATTGAGCATTTGATGGGCTTTTAGGGCCTGCTCTGGGCCCAAATGGTTATCCCGCCACAGCTGATTGTAGGCACCTATCTCTATAATCGATAAATCAAACGGGCCCAGGCGCCGGCCAATTTCGGTAAAGCCTGGGTGCATCGAGGTATCGCCAGTGTATATCACACTGTGCTTGGGCCCATTTAGCGCCCAACCGGCCCATAGTGTTTGCTTAACATCTTGCATAAATACCGAACGCCCAGAACCGTGGCGGGCGGGCACGGCGGTCAGTTGCAGCTTGCCGATAGTGGCGCTTTGCCACCAATCCAACTCGTGTATTAGTTTTTCTTGTACACCCCAGTATCGCAAGTGAGTGCCAACGCCAAGGGGGACATACCAATTGACGCCACGGCCTTTTAATCGATCAACCGTGGATACGTCGAGATGATCGTAGTGATCGTGAGATATCAGGATCCCATCAATCCTGGGCAAGCTTTCTAGGGCCAGGGGAACAGGGTAGAAATACTTGGCACCGGCAAAGCTAAGGGGCGACGCACGCGCTCCCCACACCGGATCGATCAATAGGTTTTTACCATCTATCTCAATTAGTAAATTAGAATGCCCAAGCCACGTCACCCGTAGGCCACTGGCCGGCGCCTGGCGATAGACTCTGCCGTCATTATGCGTGAATTGCAACGGGGTTCTGGGCTCCACATTGGGGTTACTGGGCAATAAAAATTCCTCGCCTGCGGCCAGCTTATCCACCGGCTGTTGGGCGAGCTGATTGCGAAAGCGCCCCGCCCGCCACTGTGGCGAAGCACTAAAATTGGCCTTGGCCTCGGCTAAGCTAGGCACCTGCCCCATCGGGCGCCAGGCCATTACCAGCAGTATACCCAGGCCCAGCATTACCGCCAGCAGTAAGCCCACTAAGCCAATCGCTGCAGTTCGTACAACATGTGCCATTTAGTCTTCTCATCGCAACTAAAAGCTCAGCTTGCCAGCGTCGATATCTTTATTCAATTTATTTAACGCATCTTTAATGGCAAGGCCCAGTGCTTTGCCATTAGCTGCAACATTGTAGCCCTCGGCACCACTGTAGTAGGGTATGCGCCCACTGCCGGGTTTGTACACACCTGCACCGCGGGTGCTGTGTACCAGTTCCGCGGTTTTGGCATCCATAATATTAATGGTTATCTGGGCGTGCACATCCTTGTTTTTGGACTTGCCCAGGCGTGCAAACATGGGGCGATAACTATAAGGGCTGTTACCAGCCGGCACTTGACTGCCGAATGCAGTGATATTGCCATTGAGTATATAGCGTGGGCGGAAGCTACTGAGGGCTTCACCGCTGCTGCGCACCTTAGCAATCAGGCTGCGCTGGTCGTTGCGATCAAGCACCATAAAGCGCCCCAGCTTGTTCAGGTGAGCTTTAGCAATTGATCTTGCCTGCACGCCAAGGCGGTCGTAATTGCCGCTGCTGCTGCGATGGCTAAAGCTAGACCGGTTGTGAAAATTACCGAGAATAATGGCGGCCGGCTGCGCCTTTGTCGGCTGGCCGGCGCGGTCTATAGCGGGCGGCGACAATACCCGCGTAAGTGCTGCCGGGTGCTGCTTTTTGCTGGCACAGGCAGCGGTGAAAAAAATGAGAATCAATACCACAGCAAAGCAATAATTTTTTAGCCTAAACATATAGCTGGCCCCATTACCCTGAGCATTTGCATGCTCTAAATTCCTTTTATGAATCAATTATAGGACGAGTTGATTAATGGGGCCGGCTTAAATGCAATTATTGTGAATAATTTATACTTTTTCGCTGTCGTTACAAATGGTGTTTTCTCAATTATTGACTACTCAGGCTTATGGTTTTAGCAAGCGATCATTGTTGTTACCGAGCATTGCCATCAATTTTTCGGGCAGTGACTTTATATCTTCCAGCAATAAAATATTGACCGGCACCATTATTAATGTCACCACGGTGGCAAATAAAATACCAAAGCCAAGTGATACCGCCATTGGAATCAAAAACTGGGCCTGTACTTCTTTTTCAAACAGCAGTGGCATCAGGCCTAAAAAGGTAGTTAAGGAGGTTAACATAACCGGCCGGAAACGCGCCGCACCGGCCACCAGCACGGCCTCTTTAATGGCTTGATAGGCATCCAGTTTTTCGGATAATTCTACGCGCTTGCGGTTGCAATATTCCACCAGCACCAGGCTGTCATTTACCACAACCCCAATTAAAGCCAACAGCCCCAGCAAACTCATAATGGTTAAATCCATACCCATTATCCAATGGCCAACAATGGCGCCAATGGCGCCAAAGGGAATGATCGACATTACAATCAAGGGCTGTGAATAGGAGCGAAATGGAATTGCCAGCAAACAATAAATTACGAACAGCACCAATATTAAACCCATGCCGAGGGATGAAAACGAGTCACGCTGCTCCCTGGCTTCGCCTTCCAAGCTGTAGGCCGCGCCCGGATATTGCAACACCAACTCATCCAAGAACTCGCCCAAGTCACGAAACATTACGGTTGCATTGGTCGCGGCTTTATCGAAATCGGCCACTACGCTGACGGTGCGGCGCTGGTTAATACGATAAATAGCCGCGGCGCCGCGATCGGGAATGAGATGGGCCAGCTCGTCTAGGGGCACCAAGCCGGCCGGGGTTTTAATATCGATATTGCGCAGGTCGTTAACCGCGCGCCGCTCGGCCATGGGCAGGCGCAGCATAACGCGCACCTCATCGCGACCGCGCTGAATACGCTGCACTTCTATGCCGTAAAAACTCTGGCGCACCTGGCGAATAATTTGGCTGCGGCTCATGCCCAGGGCCTTGGCCTGCTCGGTCAGTTCCAGGCGCAGCTCTTCCTTACCGTCGGAGAGGTTATCGCTAATATCAAATAGGGTCGGGTAGGTGCCCAAACGCTCGCGCACCTGGGCGGCCATCAGCTCAAGATCGGCGACATTGGTCGAGCTTAAACGCACATCCACCGGGTCGCCGCCGCGGCCGATCTCGGCCCTAAAGGTCAGGGCTTCGGCGCCGGGCACCTCACCGATAAGCTGGCGCCACTCGCGCACCAATCGCTTGGTAGTTAAGCTGGGGTCGCGCTGCTGGGAGGGCAGCAGCTCAAAGCGCACCCGGCCATTTTCGGCCTGGCCTCGATGACCGGTGCTGGAATAAATATTGAGCACAACACTCTCGCCGCTGTCTTCGTCTTTATAGCGGCGCTGAATTTCCTGGGCGGCATTAACCATGCGCATCACCACTTGATCGGTCACCTCATAGGGGGTACCGGCTGGCATAGCCAGGGCGGCGCGGGCAGTATCACTTTGGATGCGCGGAAAGAACACAAAGCGCGACCAGCCGGTGCTAATTAGCGCCAGTATTAGGGCAAATACCCCAATAAAAATAAACAGCGTGCTTAAGCGGTTGCGCAGGGCCAGGGCCAGCAGGGGCTGATAGTATTTTAAAATGGCCCGCTCAAAGCCCAGGGCAAATTTTTGCTGCCACTGTGAAAAGCGGCCGCGCTCCTCGCTCAGCCGAATATTTTTTAGGTGGGCGGGCAGCACCAGCTTTGATTCGATCAGCGAGAAGATCAACACCGGCACCACAATAAATGGAATTTGCGCAAAAATAGCGCCGCGATTCCCCTCCATAAAGGCAATCGGCATAAACGCAGCAATGGTGGTTAAAATACCAAAGGTCACCGGCACCGCCACTTCTTTAGTGCCGTTAACCGCCGCAGTTAAACCGTCTTCGGCAGTGCGCAAATGGGTATAGACATTTTCACCGGTGACAATGGCATCATCAACCACAATACCCAATACCAAAATAAAACCAAACAACGACAAAATATTTAAAGTAACACCAAAAAAAGGCATTAGAATAAATGCCCCCATAAAGCACACCGGAATACCCAGGAATACCCAAAAGGCAATAGAAGGGCGCAGAAACAGGCTAAGTAGCAACAGCACCAACACCCCACCTTGCAGAGCGTTACTGAGCAAGGTATTTAGGCGGCCTTTTACAATTTGAGAATCATCGTCCCAATAGCTAAGAGACATGCCAGCCGGCAGCTGGGATTGTTGGGCGGCAATATAGTCGCGTACTTTTTTCGCCACTTCAATCGCACTTTGATCGCCAACCCGGTATACCTCAAGCATCACCGCCAGCTTACCGTTAAAGCGGCTGCGCAGTGGGGTCTCTTCAAAGCCATCACGCACCACCGCTAGATCGCCCAGCAATAACAAACTGCCATCGGCATGGTTTTTAATCGGAATACGCTCAAACTCATCGCGCTGGTAGGCCTGGCCCTTGGAGCGAATTAATACCTCACCGCCTTGGGTGCGTACATTACCCGCAGACAAATCGAGGGAGTCACCCGCTACCTTGGCCGATATTTCATCCAGGCTCAGGTTATAACTGCGCAGCTTATCCTTGGGCACCTCTAAGGTCATTTCATAATTGCGCACACCGACCAGTTCTAGCTGGGTAATGCCTTTAATTTGCAGCAGATCATCGCGCACTTTTTCGCCATAGGCGCGCAGCTCTTGTTCGCTAAAATCTCCAGACAGGGCCACGGTAATAACTTCGCGCTTGCGAATCGCCAGGGCCACCACGGGTTTTTCGGCCTCAACCGGAAAGCTATTAATCTCATCCACCCGGGCTTTAACATCGGCTAATAGCTCGCGCGGGTCATAACCGTCATCGACCTCAATAGTTACCGTGCTGCCGCCCTCAACCGAGCGACTATTGAGTTCTTTAATGCCCTCCAGATCGGCCACCCCGTTTTCAATTCGCATGGCAAGACCCTGTTCGGCATCTTCGGGGCTGGCGCCACGCAAGCTAACACTGACGGAGATAGTGTTCGGCTCTACACTCGGGAAAATTTCCAGTGGGATACGGCTAAGCATGGATACCAAGCCGGCAACCACGATACTGATCATCAATAAATTGGCCGCTACATGGTTGCGGGCAAACCAGGCAATCATGACTCACCTCGGGGCTTGGTCGCTTGGCCCTTTACGCCCAGGCGGCGCTTTTTGGGCTCGGGTTTATCGGTGATTACCCGCACCGCAGTGCCGCTGTTAAGCTGGCCTAGGTTGGTGGTAATTAAACGATCACCGGGGGCCAAGCCCTCGGACAATAGGGCCTGCTGCTCATCCTGCCAGGCGATGCGCACCGGGCGACGCATCAACTTGCCTTGCACCTCTACATAAACATAGCTGCCCTGGTAAATTAGCCGGTTGGGCACCACAATCGCGTCCTTAATCAGCCGCCCCTCGATCTTGGCCTTAATATATTGGCCAATTTTCAAAGGAGCCTTTGCCTGCAGATCATCCCCCACAGACGCCTTGCCGTAGGGATCATCTATCTGGGCGATAACATAGAGCTGGCGACTGGCTTCATCGATCGCGCCCTCGGTTTCGACCACCTGGCCTTGCCAAGTTTCGCGGCCTATTAACTCAGAGATCAACTGCACCGCCGGGCGGGCCTGTTGCTCACCGCCAAAGCGATACTGTTCAGGCAAATCGATAAAGGCCAGGTCGCGGCTTTTAATGGGCAGGCGCACCTCGACATAATCCACCGCGTAAAGAGTAGCCAGGGTGGTAGCCGTACCCACAAGCTGGCCTAAGTCGGCGCTTTTGCTTAAAACCCGGCCGGCATAGGGCGCTCTAATGTGGGTGCGCTCTAAATTGAGTTCAGCCTGGGCCAGAGCAGCCTCAGCCGACTTTAGGCCGGCTTTGGCCGCAGCCAGCTGGGGTTTGCGCAGCACCAAGTCTGGCGCCTTGCCCTTTTTGCCCGAACGCTTCCAGTCAGCCTTGGCTTGCACTACCCGGCCCTGCTCTTCGCTCAATAGCTGCTGGGCACTGGCAAGGCCCGCTTCGGCCTTAACCAGCGCCACTTGGTAATCGCGCTCATCAATACGCAGCAGCGCCTCGCCCTGTTCAAAAAATGCACCGGCTCGCAACTTGGGGCTAACCCACACAATTTGTCCCGCCACCTGTGGCAGCAACTGGCTCTGGGTGCGGGGGCGAATGCGACCATAGCTCTGTAACTGTAATTTAAAGTCCCGCGCCACTACGGTTTGCACCTCCACCGGAATATTGGCGTTGGGGCGCTGCCCCTTGCGACTGGAGCTTGGCGGGTTGGCCATAATTAAGGCGACGACCAGTGCAAAAGCGATAACAATTAGCACGGGAATAAGAACTTTGCGCATGCTTATAATCCGGAAGTAATGACGGCTTTTGGGCCAGGGAGCGCCCTATCACTAGAAGCGCTAAAGTGTAGAGTATTTTGATAAGACCAGAAAGGCGGCGCATAGCGCGCATCTGGCTCAAGCGGCCACAAGCCTGTTAGGGTAGCGCTGAATAACTCAACTAATCGCAGATTTGGTTGAATTTACCGCAAATAAGCCGTTACCACAGCCAGTTACCACCCCAAAATCTCCTTATAAAATTCACAATTAGCTTGCTTATTTTTTGCCCAAGCGTATCGCGGCGACCCTTTAAATTATTGTTTATTTACGCGCCGCACATACGCGTTTGTGACTATGCCATGGCTGACCACTAACCATTACTTGGTATTTTAAAGACAAATGGCCCATTATTTTGACTTTTGTCACATTTCACCAGCAAATCGTGACCTGGCATCTATACTTAAAGAACGTGCCGGCAAACCTCTCAGAGTCCGGCCATACCGCAGTTACAGCGCATTCAGCCTGATCTACGGTTTGTTTGGGAGTTAATAGCATGAACATAAAGGCCGTTTGCTAGTCGCACTTATGGTGATTGGCGGCACCCTAATACCTGCACTTGTTCAGGTCTCAATTAGCATCAATAACACCGGGCAACATCTCTGCTACAGTTAAAGGAAATCGACTTGTTGGGCAACTTATGACAACCCCCGTTTTAATCTGTGACGATTCAAATATGGCGCGCAAACAGTGCGCCCGCTCACTGCCAGATGGTTGGCCAGTGGACATCAGCTTTGCCTGCAATGGTGAAGAGGGTGTAGCCGGCATTAAAGCGGGCAAGGCAGAACTGCTGCTGTTAGACCTAAATATGCCGGTAATGGATGGCTATGAGGTGCTTGAGGCTATCCGCAAGGAAAACTTAGAAACCATGGTGGTGGTTATCTCCGGCGATATTCAGCCGGAGGCGCGCAGCCGAGTAAAAAAACTCGGGGCTATCGACTTTATTAAAAAGCCGGTCGACAAGCAGAAGCTGACCACCATGCTGCTGGAATACGGTATTATCGACAGCGCCCAATTTGATAGCGAACCACCCGCTCCCATTGACGCTAACGCGCCCAAATTTGAGATCCCCAAAGACTTTCCTATTGCTGATAGCGAACCCACTGGCCCCGATCTCGACCCGGTATTGCGCGATTGCCTGCAAGAAATCTCCAATGTGGCCATGGGCCAGGCCGGTGATTTACTCGCGCGTTTACTGGGGGTATTTATTGAACTGCCAATCCCCAATGTAAACCTGATTGAAGTGAGCGAACTGGCCATGGCGTTTGGCTCGGTGGAACATTTTGACGAGACCTCCGGCGTCTGCCAGGGCTTTATCGGCTCGGGCATATCCGGTGAAGCACTGCTACTGCTTAACGATTCAAATTTTGGCGATATGGCAGCGCTGCTAAACTACAGTGGCGAGCTGAACGACAATGCCGAGCTAGAGGTACTGATGGATATCGCCAATATTTTGGTTGGTGCCTACATCAAAAGTTTGGCCGAGCAGCTCGACTTGCACTTTAGCCGCGGCAGCCCGGTGGTATTGGGGCGTCACTGTCAGGTGGATGAGCTGCTAAAAATTCAGAACAAAAACTGGAGCCGCACCCTCACCATCGAAATCAGCTACAGCATTGAGGATTACCCAGTGGTCTGCGATCTGTTGCTGTTTTTCAGTGAGGACAGCTTAGCCCCTCTAACACACCACGCCTCATACTTGATGGATGAGTTATAAGATGAGCGAACAAGACGATCAGCTGAAACAATTTTACTGGTATATTGATATTCTGCAAAACGTGGATGTCGGCCTAGCGGTAATTGATAGAGACTACAATATTCAGCTGTGGAATGGGTTTATGGAAAACCACAGTGGCTATCACCCCAACTCAACCAAGGATAAAAATATCTTTGAGCTATTTCCCGAGATAGACCAAACCCGCTTTCGCAGCAAGGCCGATTCGGTGTTCTTATTGCGCAGTAGTGCATTTAGCAGCTGGGAGCAGCGGCCCTATTTATTTAAATTTAAAAATTATCGGCCCATTACCTGTACCGCACCTTTTATGTACCAAAACACCACCATAATTCCTTTGGTATCTACTACCGGCGAAGTCAATCACCTGTGTATTATTGTTTACGACAAAACCGAAGAGGCCATGTATAAGTTGCAGCAACCCGCCTAAATATCCGCTAAACGGCTGTCTCGATTGTAATTAATTTTTGCCGAAAAACGGCGTCTGTCGCAGCCCTGGCCCACTGCAACACCCGACTTAAGCACCTGTTTTACTAGCAGTTTTTTCTTTGTTTTATAAATTTCATCTAAACCCCTAGCCAAGCGCCAAAATACCTGTCATAGTTAAAAACCACCTTTAGCCCTTGCCCCAATTTTATTGTCACCAATACGCTAGCAAACGCAACCTTTAGCTGTTATAAATTAAAGCCCACCATCGTTACCGCTAAAGGAAATGCATATGGGTGAAGCGCAGTTAACTGTTAACCGCAGTGCCAGCAACCACAATAACCACTCCACCATTCGCTACGTTCTCGATACCAACGTTTTAATACACGACCCCACCGCACTGCTCAATTTTGAAGAGCATCAAATTATTATTCCCATGACCGTGTTAGAGGAGTTAGATTCTTTAAAAAGTGGCCGCAATGCGGTCTCGGCCGATTGCCGCCAGGCCATTCGCGAGCTGGATAAAATACTTGGCCGCGCCGACCTAGAGGAAATTGAAGCCGGTGTACCCATTCGCCGGGGCGAAAAAAGCAAAGCATTGGGCAGCTTATCGATCTTGATGAGCCAAACCCCAGACAATGTCACTACCTTACCCAACCACCTAAACGACAACCGTATTCTCAACGATATTTTTCTGTTGCAGCGCCAACAGCCAGAGCACAAAGTGGTATTGATCAGTAAAGATATCAATATGCGCCTTAAGGCCAAAGGCTGCGGCATAGAGGCCGAAGACTATCACAACGACCAACTACTTAACGATATCGAGCAGTTCAACAAAGGCTTTTTGGAGTTTAGCGGCAGCTTTTGGGACAGGGTAGAATCGGTCGACACCCAACAGGATATGGGCCGTACCCTACACCGCATTGCGCTTATAGAGTGTTTACAAGATTGCAGCCCCAACCAATATATTTTAGACGAGCAGGGGTTTATTGGCCGGGTACTTAGCGTTGATACAGACTCTCTTGAGCTATTGCATCTAGATCGCCAACAACTATTGGATGCCGAAGCCTGGGGCCTGCAGCCGCGCGATATTTACCAGGCTTGCGCCTTGGACCTGTTATTAGACCCAGAAGTGCACTTGGTTAACCTAAGTGGCTCTGCTGGCTCGGGCAAAACCATTTTGGCCCTGGCCGCGGCCATTGAAATGACCGTGGCCAACAAAATGTACCGCCGCATTATCGCCACCCGCTCGACCCAGGGGCTGGATGAAGATATCGGCTTTTTGCCCGGCACCGAGGCCGAGAAGATGGAACCCTGGCTTGGGGCCATTACCGACAACCTCGAAGCCTTGCACTGTGACGACGAAGACTGCTCGGGCAGTGTCGACTATGTGCTTAACAAGGTGCCGCTGCACTTTAAATCCCTCAACTATATTCGCGGGCGCAGTTTTCAGCACAGTTTGATTTTAATCGACGAGTGTCAAAACCTAACCCCCCACCAGATCAAAACCATCATTACCCGGGCGGGCTCCGGTTCTAAGGTAATTTGCCTGGGCAACCTGGCCCAGATCGACACGCCCTACCTCAATGCCACCAGCTCGGGGCTAACTTATCTGAGCGAGCGCTTTAAAGGTTTTGAACAGGGCGGCAGTATCCAGTTGCAAGGGGTACCACGCTCGATTTTGGCGGAGTATGCGGAGGCACACTTGTAGTTTCAGTGAGGCCGAGCTTACTTCTGGGTTGGGCTAGCTAGCCGTCATTCCCGTAACTGCTGGCCGGGGAGAATTTAGCTGGCCTCGCTAGAGGCCAGAGAGGCGCTGGCTTTGACAGGTAAAGCGCCAGCACTGGATCTAAAATAGTGTGCACCTCTCTTTATTATCTCAAAACTGAGTTATTTAAAAGTTCCTGGCGTATTGCTTGGATAAACAGTGGCTTCGGCCCCGAGTCTTGAGGTGGGTAAGGGGTTCTGGGGGACGCATAAACCCATCCCTGGGGCTCTCGTCCGCCATCCCTGGCTCCCAAGCCCCCAGAACCCCTTACCCACCTCAAGACTCTGCAACTGGATGAGCCCTAAGACTGTACAAGCAGAAAGAGTTATTGCTAGTGCTCAGCAGCTAGAGGTTCTGCGAGATGTAAGCTTGAGGGGTAGGGGGTGCTTTCGCAGTGACTAGGCTCCGGATGAACGGGCGCAGCTGCATGGACGCAGCGTTTTGGAACGAAGAAAGTGCCCCCTACCCCTCAAGCTGGGTTTTATCCCCGGAACTTGGGCCTTTTTCCCGGACAGTAGTGCGCTTTCACGGGGATGACGTAGATGGGCCAGTGCCGCCACGATGGTGATTTAGCTAGGCAAGGCCATCAAAGCTGCTTAGCCCCAAAAGTATCACAGGCCTTGATACTGCCGGTGGTTAAGCCGGTGCGAAACCAGCGGATTCGCTGCTCGGATGAGCCGTGGGTAAAGGCGTCGGGCACAACATAGCCCTGGGCCTGTTTTTGCAAGGTGTCATCGCCGATGGCACTGGCCGCATTAAGGGCCTCTTCCACATCGCCGGGCTCTAAGATCTGCTGCTGCTTATTGGCGTGGTGGGCCCACACACCGGCGTAGCAATCGGCCTGCAGCTCCACCTTAACCTGTAGCGCATTGGCCTGGGTTTTACTGAGGCTGCGCTTAGCTTTGTGGGTTTTATCCAACACCCCAAACACATTTTGAATATGGTGGCCGACCTCGTGAGCGATAACATAAGCCTGGGCGAAATCGCCGGGGGCGCCGTGGCGCTTGGCCAAGTCATCGAAGAAACCCAGGTCTAAATACATTTTATTATCCGCCGGGCAGTAAAATGGGCCAGTGGCAGAAGAGGCGCTGCCACAAGCACTGCGCACACCGTTGCGGAACAGGGTCAACTTGGGCTGGGGGTAAGCCTGCTTAAAATTGGCCTGAAATAAACTCTCCCAAATATCCTCGGTTTGCCCCAGTACCGCAGTGACAAAATCCGCCCGCTGATTATCCTCGGCACTGTTTTGTACCTGGCCCTGACCAAAATTCTGGGCACCGGGCTGTAATAGCGCCAGGGGGTTATAGCCCAGAAAATACGCAATTACCCCCACCACCAACACAATCCGGCCAATCTTGGTGCCGATTAACATGCGCACAATGGGTATCAACGGCAGTCCCCTGGCGCTGCCAAAACCCTGGGCACCGGCCTCGTTGCGGCGGTCTTCTACATTGCTACTGCGGCGGCTGTTTTGCCATTTCATGGGCCAATCTCTATCGGTTGCTGTGGTTATTTGGGCAAGCTAGGGCGTCATAGGTTAAAATACTTGGACACTACTGAACAGTGGTGTGGCACCGGGATCATTCATTATTCCGAGCTGCCCTAAACCCACGCTTAACCCAGCGAGTCAGCAAATGAGCAGTCGCGGTACCCTGTACACCGTATCGGCCCCGTCCGGCGCCGGCAAAACCAGTTTAGTAAAGGCCCTGATCGAACAGCACCGGGAGGTGCAGGTGTCGGTCTCCCACACCACCCGGCCCATGCGCCCAGGCGAGGTAGACGGGGTTAACTACCACTTTGTCAGCACCGAGCAGTTTCAAGCCATGCTGGGCGAGGGCGCGTTTTTAGAGCACGCCGAGGTGTTTGGCAACTGGTATGGTACCTCTCAAGCCTGGGTAGAAGAAACCCTGGCCCAGGGCCGGGATGTTATTTTAGAGATCGACTGGCAGGGCGCCGCCCAGGTTAAGCGCCTGATCGACACGGTGGGCATTTTTATTTTACCCCCCAGCCGCGAGGCCCTGCGCCAGCGCCTGACCGGCCGCGGCCAGGACGATGACAGTGTGATCGATGGGCGCATGGCCGAGGCGGTGAGCGAAATGAGCCACTATATCAGCGCCGACTATGTGTTGATCAACGATGATTTTGACACGGCCCTGGCAGATTTTGTCGCGGTATTGCGCGGCCAGCGCATGACCCAGCAATCCCAGCAGCGCCGCCACAAACAGTTATTGCAAGACTTGCTGGCCTAGCAGGCTGTTGAAAAACGTTTGCGAGGCAGTCTCAGCAAGGCAAAAATGGGCGAAAAAGCGGAGTTTATAGATGATAAATGAGCATTTTGAGCCCATTTTTAACGCAGCTGAGACAACGCAGGTAGTTTTTCAACAACCTGCTAGCCGTCTTGCAGGCGCTGCTCAAAACACGTACACTAGCGCCCCTTTTGTTGCCGCCAGCTGGGCGGTAACGCTAAACTGAACACGTAACCAAACACGTAACTATACGACAGGAACCACAGATGGCCCGCATCACCGTTGAAGATTGCCTCAAGCACGTAGACAACCGCTTTGAGCTGGTTATTGTCGGCAGCAAACGCGCCCGTCAAATCGCCGTGCAGGGTAAAGACCCCATGGTCGCCGAAGAGAACGACAAGCCCACCGTTATCGCCCTGCGCGAAATCGAAGAGGGCCTGATCGACAAAAACATGTTTGACGTCGAGGAAGAAGAGCACGATGAAATGCTGATGATTCCGCAAGAGCCCAGCACTCCCGAATTCTAAGCTGCGCAGTCGCACAAGGCTTCCAATAGCCCCAGAATGTGTTACTTTTAAAGCCAGGGTTAGCAAAAGCTAACGCTGGCTTTTTTGTATTCAAAAGATGCAAATTATCGTCTCCCAGGGGCAAGAGGTTAACGAGAGGTAAAAGAACGCACGAATGCAAACGATTGAGTCACTCAGTAACCGCCTCTCTTCCTATCTTGATCCCGAGCAGATCAATTTGGTTAAGCGCGCCTATTATTATGCCGAGCAGGCCCACGACGGCCAGACCCGGCGCAGCGGCGAGCCCTATGTCACCCACCCACTGGCGGTGGCGGGTATTCTCAGCTCCATGCACATGGATCACCAAAGCCTAATGGCGGCCATGTTGCACGATGTGATCGAAGATACCGGCATTCCCAAAAAAGCCCTGAGTAAACAATTTGGCGAGCCGGTGGCCGAACTGGTGGACGGGGTCAGTAAGCTGACCCAGATGGAGTTTGGCTCGCGCGAGGAAAAACAGGCCGAGAACTTCCAAAAAATGGCCCTGGCCATGGCCAACGATATTCGGGTCATTTTGGTCAAGCTGGCCGACCGGCTGCACAATATGCGTACGCTGGGGGCACTGGCACCGGAGAAAATGCGCCGCATCGCTACCGAAACCCTGGATATCTACGCCCCCATCGCCCACCGCCTGGGCATGAACGATATGCGTATCGAGTTTGAAAATCGGGGCTTTTCTGCCATGTACCCGCTGCGAGCCCGGCGCCTGCAGGCGGCCCTAAACACCGCCCGGGGCAACCGCAAGGAGCTGGTCGAAAATATCCAAAGCGCCATTGAAACTCGGCTGGAGCGGGAGGATATTGCGTCTTTGGTGCTGGGGCGCGAAAAGCACCTGTACAGCATCTACCAAAAGATGCGCACCAAGAAAAAATCCTTTAGCGAAATTATGGACGTCTACGCGTTTCGAATTATTGTCGAAGACGTGGACACCTGCTATCGGGTGCTGGGGGTTATGCACAATCTCTACAAGCCGGTAATCAGCGAGTTTAAAGACTATATCGCCATCCCCAAGGCCAATGGCTACCAGAGTTTGCACACCGTATTGGTGGGCATGCACGGGGTGCCCATCGAGGTGCAGATCCGCACCAAGGAAATGGACGAGTTGGCCAACACCGGCATTGCCGCCCACTGGCTCTACAAGGCCGACGAAGAAAACGGCGTCAACAGCCAGGCCCGTGCCCGCCAGTGGATTCAGGGGCTGCTGGAAATTCAGCAGCAGGCCGGCAACTCGCTAGAGTTTATCGAGAATGTAAAAATCGACCTGTTCCCGGACGAGGTTTATGTATTTACCCCCAAGGGCAAGATTATCAGCCTACCCGCCGGCGCCACCGCCGTCGACTTTGCTTACGCGGTGCACACCGGGGTCGGGCACCGCTGTGTGGCCTGCCGCATCAACGAGCGCCTGGCGCCCCTGTCACAACCCTTAAAAAGTGGCGAAAAAATCAAGATTATTACCGCCGCCGGGGCCCAGCCCAACCCGGCCTGGCTCAACTTTGCCACCTCCGGCAAGGCACGCAGTTCAATCCGTCACTTTTTGAAAAACCAGCGCCACCACGAATCGGTGGAGCTGGGTGAACGCCTGCTGGCGCGGGCCCTAAACAATATCGGCCAGCCCTACGACGCACTCAGCAAAAAACAAAAGCAGCTGTTGCTAGAAGAGACCCATATGAGCAATATGGAGGCACTGCTGGAAGATATCGGCCTCGGTAATCGGGTACCCCAGGCGGTGGCCAATATTCTGCAACAAGAACAAGAAGCGCCTAAATCCACCCCCATTCACTCGCCGCTGATGATCGATACCGACGAGGGTTTGATGATCAGCTTTGCGCGCTGTTGCCGCCCCATTCCCGGCGACCCAATTATTGGGCACCTAAGCGCCGGCAAAGGCCTGGTGGTACATCAGGAAGACTGCAAAAATATTGTCGAACTGCGTCACTCTCCGGAAAAAATCAGCCTGGTAAACTGGGCCCCTACGGTGAGTGGCGAATTTTTAGTAGACATTAGCGTTGAGGTGGAATCGGAGCGCGGCATTATTGCCAGCCTGGCCAACCGCATCGCCGAAGCCGGCGCCCATATCGAGCGCATTAATGTGGAAGAGCGCGACGCCTTAAACAGCGTGATTCAGTTGTGTATCGGCGTTACAAATCGCATTCACTTGGCCGACATCTTACGCAAGGTGCGCAATATGCGCTCTGTGATTAAGCTGACGCGCGGTAAAAACTAGGCTAGCCTTTTAATAAGCAAACAGAATTTAGATCGAGAGAAATACCATGCCCAACCGCTCTATTGTCGAAACCAGTAATGCCCCCGCTGCCATTGGCACCTACTCCCAGGCGGTCAAGGTCAATAATACGGTTTATCTGTCCGGGCAAATTCCCCTCGACCCCGCCACCATGACCCTGGTCGAGGGCGACTTTGCCGCCCAGGCCCACCAGGTATTTAAAAATATAACTGCTGTGTGTGAAGCCGCCGGCGGCAGCATTCAACAAGTGGTTAAGCTCAATATCTACCTGACCGATTTGAGTAACTTTCCGGTGGTGAATGAAGTGATGGCCCAATACTTCGACGAGCCATACCCCGCCCGCGCCGCCATTGGTATCAGCCAGCTGCCCAAAGAGGCATTGATTGAAGCTGATGGTATTTTGGTGGTTTAGCCTTAGCTAACACACTACTGTCCGGGGAAAATTATGGCCAGGCCTTCGGGGATAAAACCCAGCTTAAGGGGTAGGGGGCACTTTCTCCGTTCCAAAAGCGCGCCATCCAGGCGCTGGCCCCCGTTTCATCCAGAAGCCTAGTCACTGCGAAAGCACCCCCTACCCCTCAAGCTTACATCTCGCAGAACCCCTTATCCACCACAAGGCTCGGGGGCGAAGCCACTTTTTGATCCTGGCAACACACAAGGAATTTATTAGTAGCTCGATTTAGTGAGAATAACGATGGGCGTACACGATTTTGAATCCAGTATTAGCGTTTTACGCCTTAACGCCAACGCCTTCATGGTCTCTAGCGAAACCAGCTAAATTTTCCCCGGACAGCAGTGCGTTTTCACGGGGTGACATTACCAGAACAATACCTGCACATTGGCTTTCGCTGAATTTAATCAGTATTCGTATCAAGCACAATAAAATTCTGCCCGGGCTCTGACCACTTTAACTGAGTGGTATCGCCCGAATTGGGAAAGTTGGTAATTTCAAGCTCCCGTGACAGCCCTTTTAAATACTCCCCTTTTGTGTTGGCAACATTAAAAATACGCTCGGTAATTAATGCGCCGTTTAGGTAAAGCTTGAAGGTGTGGCTTCCAGGGTCAAGTGCGTTCCAATTGATCACAGCGCCAAAGCCAGTATTGGTCGAGGGTGTGCTGTCACCATTTTTACAAACTTCAGCGGTGTCAGTTCGAGAGGAGCCGTAAGGTATTATGGTTCTTTCGCCATTATCAATGGCGTAGCTAAACTCACCGGGAAAGCCAATAGCTTGGCAGGCCCAGCCTCTAATCAGATCAACACCGCTCACGGTAGCGTTGGCGATAGGCGTTTCTAGATTAATTTTCCTGAATCCAACTTGGCTGGATTTGTAGGCGTACAGCTTAAACTCGCTTGGGTCTTCAAACGTGCTTTCTGGTATGTCCACTACAATGTGAGTTTCCCCCTCGGTTAATGCCGGTAACGTAAGTTGTAGATAAACAGGGTTTGGGATGACTGGCGTAACTTCAACACACGATTGATCGATACGGGAAATGACCAAACGGTAGCCATTGTCACTCTGTTGTAAGTCAGAGGAGTATTGCTGGCAAAGCTCGCTATCGCTGAATGATACCTGCAGTTGGGCTTGTTGCCCTTCATATAAGATGGCTGGGTTAG
Source organism: Cellvibrionaceae bacterium (assembly GCA_025800435.1). GTDB lineage: Bacteria > Pseudomonadota > Gammaproteobacteria > Pseudomonadales > Cellvibrionaceae > Pseudoteredinibacter. Next base: position 22,600 of record JAOXRV010000548.1, read on the forward strand.
TGCTCAGTGTTGCGGCTTCTGCCAAAAATTGCCCGCTTAACGCAGGTAGTAGGATCAAGTGGTGGTATTTCATATCAATAACCTGAATTCCTTTTCGGTTTGAGGGTGGGTTTATCACCATGATCTCGTCGTGATGTGTGCATAAGATAGCCAACTGAGCCGTGGCTGACAAGGCAAATAGCTAAGGTACCCCTGAATAGCTCGGTGACGCTCAGGCCTTTACCCCAAGGCCCCCTGCGTTTTCTATAGCTTGCTAGGCAAGGTGAAAATTGCCGAGATTTAGGCCTTGTAAACCAAAACCGCGGCCCCATATCAGTATTGAGCCCGCCGTAAGGGGGTTCGCACCACTACCGAGGCCAATAGGCTCGGACATTAAATATTGCTTAATTTAAGGATATTTCCTATGCGTAACTTCGATTTGTCACCCCTGTATCGCTCCTCTATTGGCTTTGACCGTATGGCCAGTATTCTCGACAGTATGTCTAGCAACGAGCAAAACCAACCCAGCTACCCGCCCTATAATATTGAACTTACGGGCGAAGACCAATATCGGATCACCATGGCCGTGGCCGGTTTTGCCGACGAAGAGCTGAATATCGAGATGGAGCAAAACAAGCTCACCGTCAGCGGTAAAAAAGAGCCCAGCGAAGAAGATAAAACCTATTTGCACCAGGGCATCGCCGCGCGCAACTTTGAGCGCCGCTTCCAGTTGGCCGACCACGTTCGGGTTGAGCACGCCCATATGGAAAACGGCCTGCTGCATATCGACCTGCGCCGGGAAATACCCGAGGCCATGAAACCGCGCACCATCAGCATCGCCAAAAATGGCCTGCTAGAGGGCAGCGAATAAAGTTAAGGCACCTCTGGGCATCATCGAGTTATTCAGAGGTACCTTATTTGCTATTGGCCCCCAAAAAGCCTGCCTCGCGCAGGCTTTTTTGTGAAAGGCCTCTCAAACCCGAGTGTTTTGGTCATAGAGCTTGATAGCTAAGGGCCAGTATAATTCCGCCCTCGTGAAGTTAGGGCGCCCTAGGCGACCCAGGTTTTTAACTCATAGAAGTGGTTTGTTATGAATTTTGTTAAGCGCGCACTGCTGCTTACGATGGTTTTTCTATTCTTTATCGAGGCCCAGGCTCAATCGGTGGTGGAGTTGCAGCAACAACTGCAGCAGCTGCAGCGCCAGCCGGCCGCCATTATTGACAAGCTCGATCCTCAGGAAGAAGAAGTGGTGGCCTATGGCCGCAAACTGGAGTTGGCCCGGGACGATCTGGGCCAAGCTGAGCGCGACGCAGAGGATGCCAAAAAGGCTGCAAGCGAGGCTTTGAAGCAGCATAAGGCTAGCACCAGCCAAGAGAGCGAGCGCGCCATGCGCCTAGCGGATCACGGTTATAAAATGGCCCGTCGCGGTGTCGCCAACCGGGGCAAGCGTGTTGACCGCATCGAAAGTCGCTATCAACAGGCTATTCTCGACCAGCAAAAGTTGGTGGCTAAATTGCGCCAGGCCGAGGCGGATATTCGCTTCGTGCGCGTCAAGCTGGCTAAAGCCCAGCTGCAGGAACGCCAGCGCGAACGGCAGGCGGCCGCAAGTCGCACCCCCCAG
>JAOXRV010000558.1 GCA_025800435.1 Cellvibrionaceae bacterium
CTTGAAAAGCAAAGACTTGACACCATTTCTGGATACGCGAATATAGCTCCTTTTATATAGGCATAAGCCTGAGCCCATATACCCATAAAGGCGAATTTATGACCACTGACAGCCCCCTGGGCCCCTTGTTTAACTGGCTAAACCAACAAATTGTGGGTCAACCCCACTTAACAGAGCGATTGTTGATAGCCATTCTCGCCAATGGCCACCTATTGGTAGAGGGCGCCCCGGGCCTGGCCAAGACCAAGGCAATCAAAACCTTAGCCGGAGGTATCGAAGGCGACTTTCAGCGCATTCAATTTACCCCCGATCTATTACCTGCGGATGTCACCGGTACCGATATCTATCGGCCCCAAACCGGCCAATTTGAATTCCAACCCGGCCCCATCTTTCACAACTTGGTTCTGGCCGATGAAATTAACCGCGCCCCGGCCAAGGTTCAATCGGCATTATTGGAAGCCATGGCCGAAGGCCAAATCAGTGTCGGCGGCCACACCTACCCCCTGCCCGAGCTGTTTCTGGTGATGGCCACCCAAAACCCCATCGAACAGGAAGGTACCTACCCCCTGCCCGAAGCCCAGCTGGATCGGTTTTTAATGCACGTCGAGGTGGACTATCCGGACGCCGAGGCGGAAAAACTGATATTGCGCCTGACCCGCCAAGAGGACAGCGCCCAACAAGTTGAAGCTATCACCGAACTGGCCCAGGCCGATATTCTGGCCATGCGCCAGCAGTGTCTGCAACTGCATATGGCCGACTCGGTGGAGGACTATATCGTGCAGCTGACCCTGGCCAGCCGCCAGGCGCAAAAGTACGACGATGAACTGGCCAGCTGGATCGAGTACGGCATCAGCCCCCGGGGAACCATTGCCCTGGACCGCTGCGCCCGGGCCCGGGCCTGGCTGCAGGGCCTCGATTATGTGCGCCCGGAAGATGTACAAGCCATCGCCCACGATGTCTTGCGCCACCGCTTGCTGCTCAGTTTTGAAGCTCAGGCAAACGGCATCAGCCCCAATCAAGTTATCGACCGCCTGCTACAGCGAGTACCCGTCGCCTAATGGCCGATCATCGATTACAACAATTGCCCCTGGCAGGCCACTGCAGCGAGCTGGCGGGCCTGCTACAGCTGCGCCACCCGGCCAAAGATTTAAATATCTACAGCCGTCGCTACAGCCGCTCTCATTTACTGGGCCAGCAAAAGACCACCCAGCGCGGCCGCGGCATGGAGTTTGAAGAGGTGCGCCAATACCAGCCTGGCGATGATGTGCGCACCATCGATTGGCGTGTAACCGCCCGTACCCAGGTACCGCACACCAAGCTCTACCGAGAGGAGCGCGAGCGCCCGGTACTGATTATTTGCGATATGCGCGCCCCGATGTTTTTTGGCAGCCACACCCGCTTTAAATCGGTGCAACTGTGCAATATCGCCGCGCTGCTGGCCTGGGCCGCCCTGGGCCATAAAGACCGGGTTGGCGGGCTGTTATTTAGCGGCGCTGGCCACCACGACTTGCGCCCGGCGCGCAGCAAACACCGGGTTATGCAAATGCTGCAAAACCTGTGTGAACTCAGTGCCCAGCAAAACGCCCCGGTGGACCAGCCCGGCGACAATACAATGCTGGATATACTTATGGATACCCGCCGGGTGACTCGTCCGGGCGGAGCGGTGTTTATTCTCAGTGACTTTCACGACTTTAACAGCGATGCCGAGGCCCAGCTGCATATGCTGGCCCGCCACAACGATGTCAGCTGCCTACAGCTGTACGACCCGATGGAGGCGAGCCTACCGGAGTTAAAAGGCCTGCGAATCAGCGATGGCAATCACAGCACCCTAATCAACACCAGCGCCTTTGGCCAGCGCCACTTTCACAGCCAGCGCCAGCAGCAACAACAACAATTAGAACGCGCCTGCGCTCGCAGCGCGGTCGAGCTACTGCCCATCAGTACCGCCGACTCCCCCCAAGCGCTAATGCTACAGCGCTTTGGCCCGGGCAGTGAACGGCGGCTTAGCAAGGGGCGTCCGAATGGCTAAATTACTGGCCACACTGTATCTTGCCGCCAGTGCCCAGGCACCCCAAGCGGCTGACCCACTGGCCAAGCTAAGGCCACTGCAGGCCCCTGCCCCGGTATCCGAATTACCCGCGCTCGGCTGGTGGCTGCTGGGCTCGCTCATTATTGTCGCCATCCTCGCGGCGCTGTGGCTTTGGCACAGCAAGCGCGAGCAGCGCCTGGCCAATAGCCGCGATAAAGCCCAGCGAGCCGAGGCCTTGGCCCTGCTCAATAGTTTTGACGCCGATAACAAAGCGGAGTTTATTGCCGATCTCAATAGCTTGCTAAAGCGCTTGGCCCACCACCACTACCGCGCACAGGGGCCGGCCCAACTGCAGGGCCAAGCCTGGGTAACATTTTTGTGTGACAGCTGCCCAGGGCTAGAGCCGCAAGCTTTTAGCCTGTTAGTGGATGGCCCCTATTTGCCGCCGGAGCAGCTCGGCAACAGCTTGCTTGAGCCACTGCGCCAAGCCAGTGCAGAGTGGATAAGCAAACACCGGGGGCACAGCGATGTTTGAGTTTATCTGGCCCTGGGTATTTCTATTGCTGCCCTTACCGCTGCTGGCCTTGCGTTTACTGCCAAGGGCCGACGCCCAAGGTGCCGCATTAATGGTGCCCTTTTACCAGCAGTTGGCCGGCGCCGAGCAAGAGCAACGCCGCCACAGCTGGTTTAAATTTATTTTATTAAGCATAGCCTGGCTGGCGCTGCTCAGTGCCGCGGCGCGCCCGATGTGGATAGGCGAGCCGGTGCAACTGCCCAGCAGCGGCCGCGATTTATTATTGGCGGTGGATATTTCCGGCTCCATGAAGCAAGTCGACATGGAAATAAAAGGCGAGCGCTTTACCCGCCTGCAAGCAGTAAAGGCCGTGGTTGGTGACTTCGTGCAGCGCCGCCAAAACGATCGTCTGGGCTTGGTCTTGTTTGGTAGCCGCGCTTATCTACAAGCCCCCCTAACCTTCGACCGCCCCACGGTTGGGCAGTTATTGGCAGAGGCAGAAACCGGCTTTGCCGGGGAAAAAACCGCCATCGGCGATGCCATTGGCCTGGCCATTAAACGCCTGCGCCAGCGCCCGGCCGAATCGCGGGTATTGATCCTGTTAACCGATGGCGCCAATACCGCCGGCGAGGTCAGCCCGCTGCAGGCGGCAGAGCTGGCCGCCCAAACCCAGGTAAAAATTTATACCATCGGGGTCGGCGCCGAAGAAATGCAGGTTTCAAGTATGTTCGGCTTGATGAACCGAACCGTAAACCCCTCGGCGGATCTGGACGAAGAAACCTTAAAAACCATTGCCAGCAAA
>JAOXRV010000567.1 GCA_025800435.1 Cellvibrionaceae bacterium
CTGGAAAAGACGATAGACCCCGGCCTACTTATGTGGGTGTGGACTGGTGGTTTAAAACGCTGGGTGGCTATGATTCTGTGCGGGAAACATGTGGTGAAGAATTCGGAGAGCCTTGCCCTTGGGATCTAGAGCGGATTTGGGCGGAAGAAGAGGCTGAAGAGGCTGGTGGCGGAGCAGCCGAAGATAGCCCTGAGGCAGAACAGGTACAGCCAGACCCTCCCTCGGCCCCAGAGTCACCCACTCCTGAGCCAGATGACATTCCGGATGTGGAGGGTGAAGACGAAGGAGGCGAAGAAACAGTTGCTCTTAATCCTCCTAAACCCGAAAATCCCGCTCGTAATTGGATAGTAATTAAGGCGCATGGTTATAAACAATGCATCGTTGGCTGTCTTAATACGCGCTATTCTGGAGCATTTGAAATTGTTGGGCCTTTGAGCCCGCTTTCCCTGGTTGGTGTTGGCTCATCTCTGATTGAACCAACAGTGGATAGTATGACAAGGCCAAAAATTAACCGGCTGGCATGGCAAGACAGCTATAAGTCAATGAGCACAGCAAATAGGCAGTATCTACTTTTAAAGTGGTTGAGAATGACTTCAAATGCTAGCTTGGTGGTTGGTACTGGTGCAATAGGTTTCCAAGTAGGGGCGGGTGGTTATTGTGGTTTATGGGAGTGTGTTGGTGACTAAGACCATATTTTTAATTTTGGCTTTATCTTTGCTCGGCACAGGGTGTGTTCTTACAGCGGTCTTGTTTGTAGTGCTGTATGGAACTATCCCCATAGCTAATTTAATTAACATTTTGGTTTTACTGATTAATGGTGTTTTTTTTATAGGGTGCGCTGTGATTAAAATACGAGAGGTTTACAGAGCCAGAGGGTCGAGGAGACAGAGGGTCAAGCCTTGAGTTGTGAATTTGGTCGGCTTGACGTTGAGAGATTTCACGTTGAAGGGTGGGTGTTTAGGTGTGATTATGGCAGTACCCAGTAACACCTGCAGCGCGCGCAGCACGCAGCAGAGGGGTCAAGTCTTGAATTGTGAATTTGGGGAGGATTAGGAGGTCATCCAATCCAACAAACTGCCGCTTAAAAATTAAGTAACTTAAAGATAAACGGCCCGGCACAAGCAACCACTCCGCTAACCGGGCCGCTGGCAATTAAGACCGCATCTTATCCATTTTCTCCGCAGCATTGCGGGCCCGCGCTGCGGCGGCGACTTCATAGCTGACTACCGACTTGCCGATGGGGGCCAGGGAGATGCCGGCAAATTTAATATGCTGAATCGCAAAGGGTATGCCGATAATCGTAATGGCATAGGCCACGGCGCAGAATACATGGGCAATGGCCAGCCAGATACCGGCCAGGAAGAACCAGATGATATTGCCGATGCTGCCAAAGATGCTGGTGCCCAGGTCGCCCTCGCCATGCAGTTCGGCGCGGTTGATGGCATCTTGGCCGAAGGGCCAAAAGCAAAACAGGGCAATATTAAAACAGGCTCGGCCCCAGGGGATGCCGATAATACTGATAAAGGCGATCAGGCTGATCAATAGCCAGGTAAGGCCCATAACAAAGCCACCTAAAACCAGCCAAATAATATTCATAACTAAGCGTAACATGGGCTACTCCTCTAAGGTTTGCAGTGGCTTAACAGGCTATTGAAAAACTACCTGCGTTGCTTCAGCGGCGTTAAAAATGGGCTCAAAATGCTCATTTATTACTTATAAACTCCGCTTTTTCGCCCATTTTCGCCTTGCTGAAGCTGCCTCGCCAACGTTTTTCAGTAGCCTGTTAGACGCTATTGTCGCCGATGTTAGAGGCAAAGTTAACGCTTCTTTATCAATTGCCGGTCTTTTCAGCATCAGTTGCCGATCTTTTCACCAGCGCTGCCCTGTTCATGGGCCAATAACCAGGCCTTGGCCTCCAGCCCGCCGGCGAAGCCGGTCAGTTTGCCATTGGCACCAATCACCCGGTGGCAGGGCACGATAATGGGGATGGGGTTTTTGCCATTGGCCCCGCCCACTGCACGCACGGCGTTGGGCTTGTTAAGGGCTTTGGCAATTTCGCCGTAGCTGCGGGTTTGGCCGTAGGGTATGCGCTGTAATTGTTGCCAAACCTGGGTTTGAAACTCGCTGCCCTGTGGGCTTATGGGCAGCTCAAACTGCTTGCGCTCACCGTTAAAGTACTGACTGAGCTGATGGCAGGCGGCCTCGGTGTGTGGGTTAGGGCTAAGTTGGTAGTCGGGTGCAGGCGCGTACAAAATTGCGCAGATGCCATTGTTATCGGCGCACACTTGCAACTCGCCGATGGGGCTGGGAATGGTTTGGCAGTACTGGATGGCTTGGCTCATAACAAACTCCACAGTTGCATATTTAAATAGCTGCGCCAGGGGGCGGCGTCTTCTGCTTTAAACTGGCTGTGGTATTGGGCCATGGCTTTTTTAATGCCCAGGTCCCCATCCAGTAAAATATCCGGCTCACTCAGGCCGCGCAGGCGCGCGTAGTTAAGCGTCCAGGGGCCCACCCCTTTAATCGCCAGCCAGTGGTCGGCCTTAAACGCCTGTTCGCTTTGGTTGCTATACAGGGCGCTAAAGTCGATTAAGCTCTGTTTGCGCGCGCCGGGCATTTTTAACTCGCCAAGGGTTTCGGCGGCCAATCGGGCGGGGCTTGGAAACAATTTATTAACCGGCCCATCGGCCGGGTCACCGCAATAGCTTGAGCCGTAGTGGGCAATCAGCTTGGCCAGTTGGCCAGTGGCGGCGACGACGCTGATCTGCTGGCCAATAATCGCCCGAATGCCCGCCTCATAGGCCGACCAGATCCCCGGCAGGCGCAGGCCCGGGTGTAGGGCTTTGGCCAGTGGCTTGTTGCCAATCGCATTTTTTAAATGGCTTTCAATCGCTTGGGTATTGGCATCCAAATCGAGCACCCGGCGAATATTTTTAATCACCGGGCGCAACTGCTCGATACTATCCAGCCGCAGCTTAAGCCAAAAGCGATTTTTTTCGCCTTGATAGTGGGCGATAAAATCGCCCTCGGCCCTTTGCCAGGAAAAACTGCGGCCGTAAAAATCCTCGCCCAGTGTCTCCACCCCTTTTAATAAGCGGCGTTCGATAAAATTGCGCAGCAGCGGCCAATTATAGGGTGGGCGAAAGGCCAGGGGCAGTTCAATATATTCACTGCCGGTTTTCGTTTTATGTTGTTTGCGCAGGGCGCTGGGGCTCTGGCCCAGGTATTTTTTAAATTGATCGTTAAACTGGCGCAGGCTGCCAAAGCCACTGGCCAGGGCCACTTCGGTAACCGGCAGCTCGCTGTTTTGCAGCAGCTGTTTGGCAAAGTCACAGCGCTTAAGTTGGGCGTAGGCCTGGGGCGAGACCCCGAGCTCACGCTCAAATAATTTGCGCAGATAGCGATCGCCGATGCCCAGTCGCCCGGCCAGCTCGGGCAGGCTGCTTTGCTCCAGGGTGCCCTGGTCAATCAACTGCATGGCCCGCTGTACACTGCTGCTGGCGCCCTGCCAGGCCGGCGAGCCGGGGCTGGCATCGGGGCGGCAGCGCAGGCAGGGGCGATAGCCCTGGGCCCCGGCCTGCCAGGCAGCCGTAAAGTACTCCACATTTTGTTCTTTTGCAGCCGGCGCCGGGCAGATGGGGCGGCAGTAGATGCCGGTGGTTTTTACCGCCACAAAAAACAAACCATCAAAGCGCGCATCGCGGCTGATTCGGGCATTGTGGTATTGCTGCTGGCTTAACATGACGTATTCCTTAATGCGTGCACCTATTGTACGCGCATCGCCAGAGAAAACCGGCGGAATTCGGAACTCGTAGTGAATAGAGGGGGTGGGCCGGGTCTAGGATGACCCGGCCGCTAGGGCACCTCTGAATAACTCGATGATGCTCAGCGGGATCCTAAAGCGTACAGCTGCAAGGCGCGCTGCGCAGTGAATGCCGGCCGCCTTTACAAGCAGAGCAACGCCGCAGATGTGCGCTTTAGGGCCCGCCCTGCGGGGCCTTGAGGCACAGCTTATAACCGCATGGCCTAGCTGCGTTGCTCGCTCTTGACGTGCGCCCAGCATGCCTTCGAGCGAGCGCCTTGCTAGAGCGTTTGCCTCAAGGCCTGAGCGTCACCGAGTTATTCAGAGGTGCCCTAGGGCTCAGTCCAGTTTCATCAACATGGGTTTTTCATAGGCCACCAGGTCGTCCAGGCGGCTGTCGCGCACCACCTTGGGCCAGTCGGGGTTGGCGATCAGGGCGCGGCCCACGGCCACTAGGTCAAACTCGTCCGCTTCCATGCGGCTGATCAAATTATCCAGGCTGGCGGGCTCGGCCTCGCGGAAATCGGCGGTGCCATCATTGGGCAAGAAGTCCGCATTGAGGCTGACACTGCCCACGGTGATGGTGGGTTTGCCGCTGAGTTTTTTGACCCAGCCGGCCAGGTTTAAATCGCTGCCTTCAAACTCGGGCTCCCAGAAGCGGCGGGTCGAACAGTGGAAGATATCCACGCCGGCGTCAGCTAAGGGCTTGATAAAGCCTTCGAGCTGCTCGGGGGTTTCCACTAAACGGGCGCTGTAATCCTGCTGCTTCCATTGGCTCCAGCGCAGAATGATAGGGAAATCTGGTCCCACTGCGGCGCGACAGGCTTTGACAATTTCAATCGCAAAGCGCGAGCGCCCGGCCAGGTCGCCACCGTACTCATCATCGCGTTGGTTGGTGCCGTCCCAGAAAAACTGATCCACCAGGTAGCCGTGGGCACCGTGAATTTCAATTGCATCCATGCCGATGGCCTGGGCGTCTTTGGCGCCCTGGGCAAAGGCATCAATCACCGCTTGAATATCGTCTTTGCTCATCACTTGGCCGGTCACCTTGCCGGGCATGGCCATGCCCGAGGGGCCGTAACCGGGCACGTCTTTATCGGGCTCGGTGCCGGGGCGGCGAATAGCGCCCACATGCCACAGTTGGGGGGCAATTTTACCGCCTTCGGCGTGTACTGCATCCACCACTTTTTTCCAGCCGGCCAGGGCCTCTTCGCCATAAAAGAAGGGCACATTGGGGTAGCCATTGGCGGCCTTATGGTTAATGCAGGTACCCTCGGTAATAATCAGGCCGGTGCCGCCGGCAGCCCGGCGGCGGTAGTATTCCACCACCATATCGTTGGGCACATTGCCGGGTGAGGCGGCGCGGGTCATGGGCGCCATCACAATGCGGTTGGGTAATTCCAAGGGGCCCAGGGTAATGGGGCGAAACAGGGTGTCATTATTGCTCATATTGATCTCGTGTTTATCTTACTCGGGGGTTGCGGTTAACAATTGGGCGCGCAGCTGCTGTAACACAGGTTCGAGCAATGCATCGCCATGAATTCGTGAATACTGTAGCGCGCCTTTTACGCTCAGCACTACAATTGCCGCCTGGGCGCTGGGCTCGCCGGGAAAATCCAGTTCGCCCCGCTCGCGGCCACTGGCCAACAGCGCGCCGATAAACTCCAGCTCGTGCTGGTCGAGGGCGCGCAGTGAGGGTAGCAGGGCGGGGGGCAGGCAGGCCACATCGGCCTGCAGTGAGCTTAATGGACAAATTTTATTGGGCCCCTGGGCATACTGCAGCAGCCCGCCCACATAGCGCTCTAGCTTGCCGATGGCGGTATCGTCGCTATTGCTGACCTGTTCAAACAGGCGCTGGTGCCAGGCTTGAATGGCCGCGCACAGGGCGATGCCCAAATCCTCTTTTTTGGGAAAGTGGTAGTGAATACTCGCTTTGGTAATGCCCAGGGCGCTGGCGATATCCTGGTAGCTAAAGCTCTCATAGCCCTGGGTTTGCAACAGGCCCAGGCTGTACTCAACTATTTCGTGTTTGCGGTTCTTTTTGCGTGTCTGCATGGGGGTAGATTAACCTACTAGTAGGTAAGTTAAGATGGTGATTTGTGACGTTTGCTGGGTGGCAAGGGCAGCTTTGGCCTAAATAATTGGGGAATTGCTGGATATGTAATTTTTTTTCATCGGGCCCTGAACTTTCGCCTGAGGGCACTGACTAAGAAGGTGCAAGTTGATTGCTCTCCTCCTATATCAAATTCTTACCCGCTTTTTTAGGCGGGTTTTTTTTAGGTGCAAATCCAGGCAGCGGCCTTTAGATCGGTAGTTGAGTTGTAAATTTAACCTGTTTTAGCGCAAAGGTAGAGTTTACCGCGGCTACGTTGGGCAGGTGTACCAACCGGGTTTTTAGCACGTTTTCATAGTGGTCAACACTGCCGACTACGACTTTGAGCAAGTAGTCTTTCTCGCCGCTGGTGGAGTAACACTCGACTACCTCAGGCATTTCTTGCACGGCATTCTCAAAGGCGGTTAAGGCGTCTTCGTCGTGTTGCTTAATAGTGATATAGGCGTGGACTGAGACGCCAAGCTCCAGGGCCTCGGGGTTGAGCAGGGTTACTCGTCCTTCGATTATGCCTTCTTTTTCCAGACGCTTAATGCGGCGCCAACAGGGGGTGTGGGATAGGCCCACCGTCTCCCCGAGCTCTGCCATAGAATAATCGGCATTCTCCTGCAGGGCGCGCAAGATCTTGCGATCAAACTCATCCAGGGCGAAGGTATCTGACATCCTAATATCTCTCAAACTTTTAGTTAACTGTCCTAAGTCTAGTCAGATATTCTTATCTGTCACTAAAACAGCAAAAAATAAACCCATTACCAGACGAGCGTGACAGGTGGTATTTGGCGACAGTTACCCAGGCAGCAAAAATGGCCCCAAGCCCCGGGGTTTTGGCGGCCTAGCTGGGCTCTCGGCCAGATCAACGGCTTTGGTAGATAAGGATAGGCGCAGCCGGGGGCAAGTGTGATATAACTGGCCACCGACAATAATTATCCCAAGCGAATTAGGAGAGCAGTATGGACTTAACAGATAAAGTCGCCGTTGTTACCGGTGGTGCTTCTGGCCTGGGTAAGGCCACCTGTGAGCAGTTGATTGCCCAGGGCGCCAAGGTTGCTATTTTCGACCTTAACGAAGATGCCGCTGAGCAAACCGTTACTGAGCTGGGCGCAAACAAGGCCTGCTACAGCTTAGTTAATGTGGCCGATGAAGAGTCCGTAGCCGCGGGTATAGCGAAGGCGGTAGAAACCTTTGGTGCGATTCACATCTGTGTAAATTGCGCCGGTATTGCTAGTGCAACCAAGGTGCTCAACCGCGAAGGCCAGCCCATGCCCCAGGCCGATTTTGCCAAGGTTATCACCGTTAATCTGCTGGGTTCTTTTAATGTGGCCCGCCTGGCCGCCGAGCAAATGGCCAAGAATGAGCCCAGCGGCGAGGCCCAAGAGCGCGGCGTTATTATCAATACCGCCTCGGTTGCCGCCTTTGATGGGCAGATGGGTCAGGCGGCTTACGCCGCCAGTAAAGGTGGCCTGGTGGGCATGACCCTGCCGATGGCGCGCGACCTGGCCGGCGTGGGCATTCGTGTTAACACCATTGCCCCCGGTATTATGGGCACCCCACTGCTGATGTCTCTGCCCGATAATGTAAAAGATGGTTTGATTGCCAATGTGCAGTTCCCCAAGCGCTTGGGCCTGCCCGCGGAGTTTGGCGAGCTGGTTGTCACCATTGTTAAGACCGCTTACCTCAATGCCGAAACCATTCGTTTGGATGGCGGTATTCGTATGCCGCCTCGCTAAACATCCGCTCATGCGACGGTTTAAACCCCCGCTACAAGGCCCTGCAATATACAGAGCTACCTCAAGCTTAGCTGCTACTAAGTAAGCCTTTAGCGGGTCATTTTTTTCACAAACACCACCACAAACAGCGCCAGGGTAAAGCTGCCGATCAGCGCTTCGATAGCCGCAAACAAACGCGATATACCCAGTGGGGTGATATCCCCATAGCCTAGGGTGGTAAACGTGACCACGCTAAAATAAATGCTGTCCAACAGGGCGCGGCCGTTTTTGCTCCAGCCCCCGTAGGGGTCAAAGCTGACGGTCTGGCCGCCAAAGTTAATGCCCGAGAAAAAATATAAACTGGCAAAGCCCAAAATAATAATACTGCTAAAGGCCACCACTCGCAGGGGTTGCTCGCCATAGCCACAAAATAAATCCACTGTTTTAGAAATGATGCGGCCCAGAGAGTACTTGGGCATTTGTTTGCGCCGCACCACCATTTCGCGCTCAAAGAAATAACCGGCGCTCTCAAATAGGCCTTGGTTTTCAAATACCTTACGCAGGTGGCGATAAATTTCTTCGGCCTGTTGGTAGAGATCGAGCTGTTCGTGCGCATCACTGCTGGCCTGGGCCTGTTGCTCCTGCAAAACTCGGTCGCCCCAGGTGACATGCTCCAGTTTGGCATCGTGAAACTTGGTGCCCAGCAAATTGCAATTGCTCAGGTTGGCGCAGTGTAAATTGGCACCGCTAAGGTCGGCCTTCATCAGCGAGCTGCCGCTAAAATCCAACATAAAACAGTGGGCACCGCGCAAATTGGCCCGGTAGAGGTCGCTGTCAATTAACTGGTGCCCGTGTTTGGCGTCGTAATTTACCAGATTTATATTTTCTAAATTGCTGCCTTTGAGTTTAAAACCGCGCATTACCTGGCCCGACTTGGCCCGTTTTTGTAACAGCTCGGCAATATCATCCCGCCCCAGTAAATCCCCAGCCTGCCACTGGCTGTCGTCTTCAAACACCGCTGCCCCCGCTCATTGCTGATCAATAAATTCAGCATAGCTGAGCTGCCGTAAAGCGGGAGATCATTAAGCCGGCAAAATTTCCCTGGTCGATAGTGGGGGAAAGAAATATTTTAGCCAGGTGTTTTTGATCGACCGCTTAATGGTAACCAAAAGGCAGCGGCGGCGATCAGGCCCAGTGCATTGGCCACTAGATCTGCGCTGTCAAACTGGCGCCCGGGTACCCAGTACTGTCCCGCTTCAATCGCGCTGGCCGCCAGCGCCAACAGCAATATTGACCGCCAGCCGAAGGGGCGCGGAAAGAGCGCCAGCCCCAAGCTGCCGCCCACTGTGCCCCAACAGATAAAGTGCAGGGCTTTATCCCAAATACTCACAAACGCCGAGCCCGGGCTGGGGCTGAGGGAGAAGTAAGCGGCGCCAACTAGCAATAGCCAAAATAGGCCCCAGCGCCAGGGTGCAGTGCTCAACAGCAGTTGTTTCACCGGTCTGGCTCCGGGTTAATATCTGGCTCGGTGGCAATTTTAAAGGCGTGGTTGGTGCGCTTAAGCAGTTCCAATAATTGTTGGGTCTCTGCCGCGGTTAGATCCCCCAGTAGCTCTTCGCTCCAATCCGCATGGGCCTGGGCCATCTGCTCAAACAGCTGCCGCCCCTTGCGGGTCATGCGTATTTGAATTACCCGCCGGTCAATGGGGCTGGCGCAGCGCTCGATCAAATGCTCGTTGACCATTCTGTCCACCAGGCGGGTGATATTGCCCCGGCTGGCCAGCAGTTGCTCGGCGACCTTGCCCATGGGCAGGCCATCCGGGTTGTAGCGGTACAGCTGCGATAGCACGTCAAAGCGGGACATGCTCTGGCGATAGCGCTGATGAAAGCGGGTTTCCATCTCTTGCTCGATAGATTTAGAGCTTTTGGCTAGCTGCAGCCAGACTTTTAGGTGGATGTCACTGGTCATGGTGTTGTTGTTATAGCGCTTAGGTGGGGGCCATTTTACGGCCAATTATTACAAACGGCAAAATATGACTTGTTTAAATATTACGTGTAATATATATTTTGATCGAAGCGTAAATCCAAGGCCCGAGGGCCTATTAATAAGCACACGAGGTTTAGCGATGAAGATTACGGTAATTGGCGGTGGCCCCGGCGGCATGTACTTTGCCCTATTAACCAAAAAGGCCAAACCCGACTGGGATATTGAAATTTACGAGCAGAATAAGCGCGACGATACCTTCGGCTTTGGGGTGGTATTTTCGGACGATACCCTCGATGAGTTTCTCTCCCGCGATCCGGAATCTTACGAACGTATTCGTGACGACTTCGCCTATTGGGACGATATTGTTATCCGTTACAAGGGCGAAGAGATTCGCGCCTCGGGTAATGGCTTTTGCGGCACCTCGCGGGTCAGTTTGCTGAATTTATTGCAGGCCCGCTGCCGGGAGTTGGATATTCCCATGCACTTTGAAGCCCGCATCCACCCCTCGGAATACGAAACCCGCTTTGCCGACTCGGATATTATCCTGGCCTCTGACGGCATCGGCTCGGCCACCCGCGAATATTTTAGCGAGGGCTTTAACCCCAGCGTTGTCACCAAGGCCAACCGCTTTGTGTGGATGGGATCCGAGCGCCCGCTTAAAGACTTCACTTATTTCTTTAAAGAGACTGAGCACGGTTTAATTTGTGCCCACACCTACCAGTATGAGCCCGGCCGCTCTACCTGGATTTTTGAAATGTCTGACGAGTGCTGGCAGGGCTTTGCGTTTGAAGAGCAAAACGAAGCGGACAGTAAAGCCAAGCTTGAAAAGATTTTCGCCGATGAGCTAGAG
>JAOXRV010000624.1 GCA_025800435.1 Cellvibrionaceae bacterium
AATAGATTAAACGCCCGTCTTTGACATTGTAAAACTCAATAAACTGGGACTCGCTGCCGGCTTCGTGAATGGTGCTGAATACGGTTTTGGCGCCGGGGGCGAGCTGTTGCATATTCTTGATTGCCGCCGCGACATCAACCACCTTAGCTTGCTCGATTAGGGTCGGTTCTTGGCCAAACACGGTGTCGATAATCGCCTGGCGGTCACCGTCGTGAAACAATTCGGCGGCCAGCGCCAACAGGATTCCGGCCAGACCAAAATAGGCACTGGTAAAAATAATCATTAAATGAAACGGTAGGCCCCATACGCTCAGGCGGTTGTGGGTGTCGATATGGCGCATTTTTTTGCCGCGATTGAAGCGCAGACTAAAGGCCTCGCGCAAAATGGTTGTGTGGGCCAACAGGCCTGATATCAACAGGCCTAACATCATTACCGCCACAATACCCAAGATAATACTGCCAATTAGCTGCGGCAGTTGTAGGTGGTGATGAATAGCGGTGACCATTTTGGTCCAGGGCGCGTGCTCTTCGGGCCCGAGGCTGCCGTCGTGGTTAATAAAAAAAGCCTGCTCATCGTTCTCGACGACTAAACGCGGAATGGCGCGGCGTGGATAAACGATGTGGATGTGCTCGGTCGGTGCATCGACCTCGGCAAGAAAGCGTCGATAGGCACGGTCGACGAACTCGGCATCCACCTGGGTAAACTCGTCGACACCCGGCTGTTCCCAACGCTCCAGCTCCTGGGCCAGTACGCTCAGCACGCCAGAAAAACAGATCAGGTACAGCAGTACCGCGGCCGCTAGGCCCAGCCAGCGGTGGGAGGCCAGCATACGGCGGGGTAAATCTAAAGTTGTTTGCTTCACGGTAAATCACTCAGGCTTATTGGGGCAGTCTTAAGCTGCTTTGGCTTTGTTAATAAAAAATAGTGTAGTGAGGATGAAACTGGCCCAGAGGACGGGCATTAATATCAGGACCAGGGCCATTTGATTGGCCTCGCCAATATCGATGGCGTAAGCCCCGTAGAGGCTGAGCAGTGCACTGATAATGCCGTAGCCAATCAATAGTAAAAAGCCGAGCAGGGTATTTTTAACCACGCCCGCTAGCGACCAGGCGAGGGGACGCTGGGGCAGGGTTTTTTTCACCCGGGACGATTGGCGCTGGGCATTGAGTAGGGTAAAAAACCAGGCCCCAAGGCTAATAGCGATAAGGCCGATAGCTAGGCCATATTCAATATCCAGGGCCTGACAAAAGCAGACCAGGGCGGCGATAAGGCCGCTCCAGGCCAAGCTGTTAACGCCCAGGCGCTGCTTGGGTTTATTGCGCCAACTCCAAAACAGGCAGCCGCTGGCGGCTGCTGTTAAGGCTATGGCGATACTAATCCACAGCATAGTGATACACCTTAAAAGTTATAGCGCACACTGGCGACAGCACTGCGACGCACACCTGGGAAACAGTCACCACGGGTCAGGCATGAGGTGAGGTATTCCTCATCGCTAATATTGCGCACATTGAGCGCCAGATCCCAGTGCTCATCAAGCTCATAGCCGAGCATTAAGTCGCCCAGGGTGTAAGAATCACTGACATAGCGCAGGCTGGCGGTTTGGTTGATGCTGCGACCGACGTGGCGGATACCAATACCGGCTTTAAAGCCCTGCCATTGCTCGCTGGGGCGCCAGCCCAGCCACAGCGAGGCGTGTTTATCGGGGGTGGCTGCCAGCTCGTAACCATTGGGGTCTTGGGCATCCAGTACCGAGGCTGATGCCTGAATATCAAAATCCCCTAGCTGTAACTTCGCTTCGGCTTCAAAGCCTTTGAGCTCGGAAACCCCCTGCTGCTGGCCAGCGTCATTGGGCAGGCTATTGGGGTTGGGCAGATTAGAAATTTCAATATCAAAATAGGCCAGGGTAATTAAGCCTGGGAAGCTCTCGGGTTCAAACTTTAGTCCGGCTTCGTACTGGCGGCCCTCTTCGGGTTTGAGCTGGCGGTTTGCCACATCGGTGCCGATAACGGTCTCGAAGGATTCGGCGTAGCTGAGGTAGGGCGATAGGCCGTTGTCAAACTGGTATAAGACGCCGCCGCTAAGCGAGGTGGCACTGTCGTTTTGCACACGGCTGCCATCGTCGTTATCGACCTCATCCCGGCGCAGGCCCAGGGTAATACGCCAATTGTCGATCGACATTTGGTTAGAGATATACCAGCCGATATCTTCTACGTTTTGCTCGGGGCGGTCGTTGTAGAGTGCATCGAATACGGCCTGTGGAGGGGCGCCGGTATAAACGGGATTGGCCAGGTCAAGGGCGTAGCTAAAATCACCGCTAAGCGCGCCGCCGCCATAAAAGTAGGCGGTGTTGTTATCGGTGGTTACGTCTTGATATTGCACACCGAATAATATTTCGTGGCCGATCGCACCGGTGTCGAACTCGGCACTTAGGCGAATATCCGCGGCCAGCTGCTCGGAGCTGTTATCAGCTTGGTAAAAACTGCGCGGTACGGTGGTCGGGGTTGCGACCGCAACGCCGACAATATCGTTGAGAAAACGGCTATTGCCATCGCCGGTAAAAGCGGCCCAAGCCTGGTTGTAATCGGCCTCGCCATCGCGCCACAAGGCGGTGGCTTTAAGTTCGAACACGTCATTTAACTGGTGGCGTGCCAGCAGGGTAAACTGAGTGCTTTCGGTATTGTATTGGTTCCAGCCGGGTTCGCCGATATACACGTCTTGA
>JAOXRV010000242.1 GCA_025800435.1 Cellvibrionaceae bacterium
GTTTTTACGTTCTCCAGCATCAGGGTTTTGTCAACCACCAGGCTGGGCTGGGCCGCCCCCGCCCCATCCAGGGCGTTACTGAGACGGTTAAAATAGGGCTGGTGCGCAGCACCCTTATCGCCGGGGCGCAGACCCGCCGCCGCCAATACCGCACCCAAACCAAGGCCGGCGAAAATATAATTGCGTCGCGTTTTATCAACCATAAATGGCCTCTTATTTTAGGCAAATATTTTCTGTAAATAGGGGTTTAAAAATTTACCCGCAGGGTCAAGCTGCTGGCGCAGCGCCTTAAAATCTTGCCAGTGCTCATAGTGCTTGGCCAGCTCGGCGCCGCTTAAGGTATTCATTTTGCCCCAGTGAGGGCGACCATTGTACTTTTTAAAGATCGGCTCAATGGCGGCAAAATAGGGTTTAAAGTCCTCTTTAAAAAAGCGATGCACCGCAATCGAGCAACTATCGCGCCGGTAAAACGGGCTCAGCCAAATATCATCAGCCTGTACCACCCGCACCTCAATCGGGAAAAACACCTCGGGGAAATCTTTTTCCAATAGCTGGCGAATTTCTTTCAGCGCCGGCACCAGCGCCTCCCGTGGCAAGTGATATTCCATCTCGTTAAAGCGCACATTGCGCTCACTGGCGTAGTTCTCCCAGGAGTTGGCCACCACCACTTCTTTTTCAACCCCGGATAGGTAGCTGGACAACACCAGCTCGCGCAGTTTAGGCGACCAACTAAGCCAGTCGCGCACGGTTTTTAAGGTTTCGGCGCCGTCGTTTTGATCCATCTCTGCGGTACGTGAGGGGGCCTCCTCGGTAATATTGTGCAGATCGGTAAAACCCATGCCGGTAAAGGGAATATAGTAAAACTCAAAATTGCGGTTATTGTTGGCCAGGCTATCCACATTGGCGAGAATATCCTCAATCGGCAGCCACTCGGTCTCACCTTTTAAACGGTGGGTGGGCATATTGCGCATGGTAATTTGGCTAAGCACACCCAGCGCACCCAAATTCACTTGGGCCGCTTTAAAAATTTCAGGGTTTTGCTCGGCGCTGCAGTCGAGCAAATCACCACTGGCGGTTACCAATTGCAAGGCGCTCACATAACTAGACATACAGCCCAGTTGCGCACCGGTGCCATGGGTGGCAGTGCCGATGGCACCGGCCAAACTCTGCTCATCGATATCGGGCATATTAATCAGCGCTTGGCCCAGCTCGGCCAGTGGTGCGCCCATATCTCCCAGGCGCACACCGGCCCCAAACGTGGCTTCCATGCGCTCGCCGTCGTGCGCCACTAAACTATTGAGCCGACTCAGTGAAACAATGGTGCCATCGGTAGGCACCAGTGGCATAAACGAGTGTCCCGCCCCCACCGGCCTGACAATGCCCGGCGCCTCAGCCACCAATTGTTGCAGCTCGGCCACCGTGCCCGGCGCCTTACGCGCCGTTGGAAAACACTGTTGCGAACCAGACCAGTTGCGCCAGGGAATACGGCGGCGCTTTTTCGGGGCCGGCGCTGGGGCGGTACCCTCAAGCGCCAAACTAATGCTGGGTTTTAGGGCCAAGCCAGCACCGGTGGCGGCCAGGGCGGTTAAAAAGTCGCGGCGCTTTGCCATAGTCGTATCCTCTTATTGTTGTTATCTAGGGTACCTCTGAATAACTCAAGGCCTGAGCGTCATCGAGTTATTCAGAGGTACCCTAAGGTTTTGTGGCCATAAAGGTAATTAGGGCTTCAAACTGCTCGGGCTCGCAATCCATACACATACCCAGTGGCGGCATACCGCCAATGCCGTTAATAACATTATCCAGCAGCGCATCCATGCCCTGATCCATGCGCGGCGCCCAGGCGGCCACATCACCGGCCTGGGGAATGGCTGGGGTACCCAAACCGTGGCAGGCCTTACAGCTGCGCTGGTAGATGGCAGCCAGCTCGGGATCGTGGGGCACTAGGTTTTGCAATGCGACGCGGTCAGCAACAGGGGCAGCGGCACTCGATGCGGCGGGCTTATCGCCACCACAAGCACTTAATCCCAATACCAATAATAGGGTCAATATCTGTTTAACGGCTTTCATCAACGGCACTCCCGGCGGTATCCGCCAATCATTATATTAGTTATGACTAGCTTTTAAGATAGCGGCTTATCTGAGCGAGGTCAATAGATTATTTTTTAGGCGGTAAATTACTGATCAAGTCGCGCCAGTACAGCACCATAATTTTACTGGCCTCTTCAATCGCCAAATCAGCGGGCATTTGCGGGTCTTCCAGCGCCATCTCTACCGCAGCGGTCACCACCTCCATCGACAGGCGGCTCTGCAGCGCCAAGCGTTCGGGCTCAACAATTTCAAAATGGCGGGCCCATTGCTCCATCATCCAGTCGGTCATCTGCTGGTGCGACAGAAGCCGCACCTCTTGCAAAATGGGCACCGCGCGCATAGCCGATAAAATGGATAGCCCACCCTGCTGGGCCGCCGTCACCTCATAGGTAGTGCGCACCAGTTGATCCAGATTATCGAATAGCTCGCCCAGTTGATGCGGCTTAAAGTAGGATTGGTGCCAGTCGGCCAAGACCTCATTTTGACGATCCATCAGGCGCGCCCCCAAGGTGTAGAGCACCGCGTATTTATTGGCGAAATACCGGTATAAAGCCGGCACCGTAATCTCGGCCCGCTCGGCAATTAAATTGGTGGAAATGCGCTCCACCCCTATCTCATCGAGCAGCTCAGCGCTAGCGCTGAGGATGCGCTCATAGGTTTGAATAGCACGCTGTTGCTGGGGCTTGTTTTTCTCAAGTAGCTCGCGGGGAATCTGTGGATTGGCAGACACGGTGCTTCCTAACTGGCCTTGCAAAGGGAAAAGTAGAGTAACCAGCCAGAGGGGGGCTTGTCCAACGTCTTTTCTTTGGCCTTAGGGTACCCCTGCGACGCTGCTCAAAGGCTCTCTAGCGGCCAGCTCTCAATATGGCCAACAAAGGTAAAGCCCGCCCCCTGCTCATCCTGGCGCACCAGTTTTAAATCCAATAGCGGGGTATTTTCCAACAGGCCCTGTACCTGGCCCTGCAGTATTGAGCCCTCGGCGGGCAAAATACCGGTATCCAATAACAAAAACAGGCCCTCATCGGAAATGTCGCGTGTATTGACCTCACGCTCACCAAAGCTTGGATGAGAGATTTTCATGCGACATAAAATGCTCACCCGAGTGGAGCGACGCTGCTCTCGCTCTGGTTCAATGCTGTCCGTCATTGCCAATCCCTTTTATAATCGCCTTTTTAACACCCATACTGCTTTTACCCAAAGACAAATCTTATGCCTTGGCTCCAGCTAAAAATTAACGCCAGCCGCGACAGCGCCGGCGCCCTGGAAGACGCCCTAATCAACAGTGGCGCCCTCTCCGTTACCCTGCAAGATAATGCAGATCAACCCATTTTGGAACCGGCACTGGGCGAGACACCCCTGTGGCAGGAAACCCGAATCACCGGTCTCTATGCCGCCGAGGTAGACACCGCCATAATCGACCGCCAATTACAAAGGTTTGAACTGGACGCCTACTGGGAACAGCTAGAGGACAAGGACTGGGAGCGGGAGTGGATGAACAACTACCACCCAATTCAATGCGGCCACGATTTCTGGATTTGCCCCAGCTGGCTAGAGCCCCCCGAGCCACAGGCCATTAACTTGATGCTAGACCCTGGCCTGGCCTTTGGTACCGGCACCCACCCCACCACCTTTTTATGCTTACAGTGGCTAGCTGAGCAAGACGCTAGCAATCTGGATATTGTCGACTATGGCTGCGGCTCCGGCATCTTGGCCATTGGCGCCATGCTCAAAGGCGCCAAGCGCGCCATCGGGGTGGATATCGACCCCCAAGCCCTGATTGCCACCCGTGAAAATAGCCGGCGTAACGGCTTAGACCCGGCCACCGTAGAGGTATATATGCCGAGTGCCTGCCCGGAGTTTGGCGCGGATATCACCCTGGCCAATATTCTCGCCGGCCCCCTGGCCGAGCTAGCGCCCACCTTAAGCGCGCTGACCAAGCCCGGCGGGCTATTGTGCCTATCGGGGGTACTAAACACCCAGGCAGAGACCGTTATGGCCGCCTACCGACCACAATTTGAATTTGAACCGGTGCGCCAAAAAGAGGAATGGGTCTGTTTGGTGGGCCGCAAGCTATAGCCCCTGGCGGCAAAGTACCTCTGAACAACTCGGTGACGCTCAGCATCATCGCGTTATTCAAAGGTACCCTAGCCAAGCGAGAGGCGCTAAACTGTAGAGATGGGATTAACAGGAAGTCGATAGCACCGTGGAAGCCATGATTACCCGCTGCCCCGCCTGCGGCACCGCGTTTAAAGTCAACAGCCAACAATTGGCCAGCGCCAAAGGCGCCGTGCGCTGCGGCTCCTGCCTGCAAGTGTTTAAAGCAGACGACCACCTGCTTGAGGACAAGGTCAACAGCCCTGAGCCCGAAACAAATAGCCCTGAGTTCGAAATAAGCAGCCCTGAGCTTGAAATAAACAGCCCTGAGCTTGAAATAAGCAGCCCTGAGCCCGAAACAAACAGCCCTGAGCTTGAAACAAACAGCCCTGAGCCCGAAGTAAACAACCCTGAGCCCGAAGTAAACAGCCCTGAGTCGCAGATAAGCGAACCCTGCCCAGCAGAGCCCGATACTGAAACAGAGT
>JAOXRV010000678.1 GCA_025800435.1 Cellvibrionaceae bacterium
ATCGATTTTACTTGCTGAAAGAGTATTCACGCTTAACTTCTACCACCTGCACAATATAAGATTCATACCAGCGCTCGCGGCCAAGTTCCTGTGCTAGAGAGTGCTCGGCATCTTGGCGCCAATTTAGAATGGCCGCTTCGCTCTCCCAGTAGGATATAGCCACCTCATCACGGCCTTCACTTACCGCAATAAAGTCTATACAGCCGTACTTTTCAAAGGCCAGCTCGCGCATTCTGGCTACGGTATTGCCATATTCAGAATCTTGAACACCGGCTTTTACCCGGAAGATGACTGCGTACAAAATTCACTCCTTTCAATAAACTAAGCCGCTATTGCCCGGTTTTTATTAAAGCCTTAACTTTGTCGATAAATTCACGCTCAAGCCTTGGGTCTAGTTGCTTGGAGGCGCCACAGATGTCCACAAAGTAGCTGTCGTAAGTTTGAAAGATTATATAGTGCCGGCCGATGGTGAAGGGTACACCACAATCGCCCCCCAAGCCCGGTACTGACCACTTCTATTTTTGCCACCTCGCCCTTGTAGGCCTCTGACACCTTAACTGCCGCTTCGATAATACGAGCCTGGCCGGGGGCGGGGTTATTAATTGAGGCGGCGAGCAGTTGGCCCATATAAATCTTGTCTGCGGCCGCCACCTGCTGCGCCAGGGCCAGTGGTTTACAGCTACAGGCCAGCGCGCTCGCCGAAGCCAGTATTAAAAAAATACCGAGTATTGTTCTCATTATCCCCCCTTCGGCTGAAACCTGGCGACATTCCGTCCAAGCTTGCCATTTATTCTGGCAACTTTAAAGTGCTGTACAACAGGCCTGCAGTAGGGATATATGTATCGCGTGTAAAAAGGCATAGCCCTTACCCCCCTTACTGCCGC
>JAOXRV010000683.1 GCA_025800435.1 Cellvibrionaceae bacterium
CTCTACCGAGGCTTGGCGGCCATAGGCCATACCGAGCATGGCCATGGCCGAACCCAGGCCCAAAAAGCCCATGCCGTGGCGGCGTTTATTAACAATTTCTTGCCGTTGCTGGGGCAGGGCTAAACCGTTTAGCTCTACCACATTGTCGAGCATACGGGTAAATACCCCGACTAGCTCATCAAAGCCGGGCCAATCAAACTCGGCCTGTTCGGTAAATGGCTGCTTGATAAAGCGGGTTAAGTTAACCGAGCCCAACAGACAGCTGCCATAGGGGGGCAGGGGCTGTTCGCCACAGGGGTTGGTGGCGCGAATATTTTCGCAAAACCAATTGTTGTTTTGCTCGTTGACCCTATCGATCAAAATAAAACCCGGCTCGGCGTAGTCGTAGGTGGAGCTCATAATCTGCTGCCACAAACGCTCGGCCGGAATAAAGCGCTGAATCTGGCAGGCTACCAGGCCTGCATCGTTGCGCACATAATCGCCCTCAAGGTGGCTGAGCTTGCGCCAGTGCACCTGCTTGCCATCGGCCAGGTCGAGTTTGAGGCTGGCCTGGGCTTTTTTACTGAGCGGGTAAGACAGGGGCCAGAGTTGTTTGGCTTTTACCGCGCCAATAAAGTCCTCGGTAATTAGCAGGGATAAGTTAAATTGGCGCAGGCGGCCGTCCTCGCGCTTGGCGGCAATAAAATCTTGTACGTCCGGGTGGTGTACATCAAAGGTGGCCATCTGTGCACCGCGGCGACCACCGGCGGAGGAAACCGTGGCGCACATTTTGTCGAAGATATCCATAAACGACAGTGGCCCAGAGGTATAGGCACTGGCGCCGGAGACAAAGGCGCCCCTGGGCCGCAAGCTTGAAAATTCGTAGCCAATACCACAGCCGGCTTTAAGGGTTAGGCCCGCCTCCAGGTTTTTTTCCAAAATTCCCTGCATGGAGTCTGCAATGGTGCCTGATACGGTGCAGTTAATGGTGGAGGTGGCGGGTTTATAGGCTTGGGCCCCAAGGTTTGACATGATCCGCCCGGCGGGTATCGCGCCTTGTTGCAAGGCCCATAAAAAGCGCTCTTGCCAGTGTTTTTTGCGCTTCGGCTCCACCTCCGCCAGGGCCTTGGCAACCCGTTCAAAGCAAGCGTTTATATCGGCGTCAACAGC
>JAOXRV010000699.1 GCA_025800435.1 Cellvibrionaceae bacterium
AGATTTTAAAACATTAATGGCCGGATAACGCCCCCGATCAGCAATGATGCGATCCATCACAATGTGACCATCAATAATACCGCGCACAGAATCAGATATCGGCTCGTTATGGTCATCCCCTTCCACCAAAACAGTAAAAAGACCTGTAACATTCCCGGCACCGCGAGGGCCAGGGCCAGCACGTTCAAGTAACCTTGGAAGTTCTGTAAATACGGTTGGTGTATAGCCTTTGCTGGTTGGCGGCTCGCCCCCCGCAAGGCCAATTTCACGCTGGGCCATAGCAAAACGAGTAACGCTATCCATCAGGCACATAACATCCGCCCCTTCATCACGGAAATGTTCCGCGAGCGTAAGGGTCATATAGGCGGCTTGGCGGCGCATCAGAGCACTTTCATCAGAAGTGGCAACCACAACAACAGACCGAGCGAGGCCGTCTGGCCCCAAATCATCTTCAATAAATTCCTGAACTTCCCTGCCCCGTTCACCAATCAGGCCAATAACGCTGACATTCGCCTCAGAATGCCGGGCAATCATGGACAAGAGAACCGATTTACCAACACCGGAACCCGCAAAAATCCCCATACGCTGCCCTTGGCAGCAGCTTACAAAGGTATTAAGCGCTCTAACACCCAGATCAATTTTTGGCCCTACGCGCTGCCTATTATGGGCTGGTGGCGGGCCTGCTCGCAAAAGCTTTGGTTTTGTGCCGTTTATTATTGGCCCTTTGCCATCAACCGGTTCACCAAACGCATTCACAACGCGCCCAAGCCATGCATTTGAAGGGAATACAACAGGGTCAGACTGGGTTAACATGGC
>JAOXRV010000705.1 GCA_025800435.1 Cellvibrionaceae bacterium
TCGGCAGCGCGTGCTTCAATATGTTGGCGAATCACATTACTGGTGCCCGGTTCATCAAGCTGGGCGATAGCTTGCACGGCGGTGTCGTAAAGCTTAATAACATTCGGGAAGGCATCACGGAAAAAACCGGATATACGCAGCGTAACATCCACACGTGGCCTACCCATCAACATGGCGGGGATCACCTTGATATCGACGATGCGGTTGCCCTGCTCTGCCCATACGGGCGCCACGCCCATTAGGGCAAATGCTTGGGCGATATCGTCACCGCCGGTACGCATGGTGGCCGTTCCCCAGACGGATAAGCCCAGCTGTTTTGGATAATCGCCATGCTCTTGGAGGTGGCGCATAATCAGAGCGTCGGCGGATTTTTGCCCCAACGCCCACGCCGCTTTCGTAGGAACCGCACGATTATCTACCGAAAAGAAGTTGCGCCCCGTTGGCAGTGTATCTAAGCGCCCACGGGTAGGAGCACCGCTTGGCCCAGGTGGTACAAAGCCGCCGTTTAAACCCGTGAGTAGCGCGCTGATCTCATGTTCTGCGCTCTGCTCAAGAAGTTGTAAAACGCCAGTTTTGGCGTGCTCAAGGAGTTCAGCGGTGACGGGTAGATCGCTTAGCGTGTCAGCCGTGTTTTGCTCAAGAACAATGTCGATCACAAGTTGCTGTGCCAGTTGTTCTAAGCGCTCACGGGTATCACCCACATTGCGCCACACCCCTGCCGCTACCTGCGCCAAACGCTGCGGCTTTGGTCCGTGGTAAGGTGTTTGAGGTTCGCCGAATGGGTCGATATCTAGCGCTAAATCGCTGGCTAATGCGTGTAAAATTCCCTGTTCGTGGCTTTTCGAACCACGCGGTAAGCGCAACAAGGCAACCAGAGTATCGGCCAGTTTCTCCTTTGATGGAAGCTCGCCCAGAATATGCAGACCATTACGGATTTGCGATT
>JAOXRV010000732.1 GCA_025800435.1 Cellvibrionaceae bacterium
CTGGTCTTTTAACCTACCGTCATAAATCATCATCCAGGATGATTTATGACTACGCGCACGGCGCGCCCCTAAAAAATGCGATTTTTAGGGGTGCTCTGTTTGCGCTTCGACATCCTGTCGATTTTAAAACAGCATTTGCATTGCCGCTTCCATCTCCGCCGAGATGTCTTGCCCCTCGGCATTTTCAACTTCCGGGTCTAGGCCGAGGCGGTCGAAGGCGGTAACGGTGTTGTAATCTACTTCGCCAAATGGGGTTTTGCCGCCCATATAACTCTGCAACATGGCCACGGTAACAATATCCGCATAGCTCACCTCATCGCCGGGACGAGTAAAATCCAAGTGTTCGCTGGGCACGTGTATCAGGTCTGGGTGAAAATCCCAGCGTTGTAAAATAATATCCCCAAGCTCAGGCCCCAAGTCGTAAATCAGCAGGTCCAGCACAAAGGGGTTGTTCATGGTCTGGGGGTTTTCTTCGGCGTATTTATATATAGGCAGGGAGCCAATGCTGTGGACCAGGCCGCCCAGGGTAGCCAGGTCTGGCTCCAGTTTGGTGCGAAAGCGACACAACACATTGCACATGCCGGCAATCTCACTGGATCGGGTCCAGGCCTCTCGAATTCGGCGATCGACTTCTTTGCTTTTGGCTTGGAACATTTGCTCCATTGCCAGGCCGGTGGCGAGCGAGGCGGTAAATTGCAGGCCCAGGCGCGACAGCGCCATTTGCAGGTTGGTAATTTCTTGGCTGCCGCGAAATGAGGGGCTGTTGGCGACCTTGATAATACGGGCGGTCAGGGCGACATCGTTACCGATAACCTTGCCCAAATCCATAACGCCGGCGTCCGGGTCACCGGCCACCTCTCGCACTTGGATGGCAATTTCGGGTAAGCTCGGTAATACCAATTGGTCCTTGTCGATTGCGTCTAGGATCTGTTCTCGGGCTTGGGCCGCTAGTGGGTTCATCGGGTAGTCTCGTTTTGGGCATCAATTCCCGGCCGCCTGGGCTGTGTGAATGCCGAGACTGCCGCATTTAAGTTATAGCATAGCTGAGTGTCTGTGCCCGGTATGACGGGCCCCCCTGGGTCTCGGTGTAAACCGCCTGATCAGCAGACTCGTCGGTACAGACCGCCAGCGCTTCAATACCTTTGCTGCTTAATAAAGCATCAACGATATAACCGATGGCCTGCTCTTTCTGGCCGTTGTACAGCGCTTGGCCAACCGCTGGGGCGGTGTTGGCAGTGTCGCTGTGCAGATAGAGCAGATGGCGTTTAAGGTTGCCTCGGTACTGCATTCGAGCAATGATCTCTTGGCCGGTATAGCAGCCTTTGTCGTAGCTGATGCCACCGCGCTCATTGAAGTTGAGCATTTGCGGTATAAACATCGCCTCGCTGCCGGCTTGAATTTCACCGATACCCGCTCGGATATCCAATAACCTCCAGTAGTCCTTATCGACCAAGGTGGCTTCATACTTTAGTTTTGATTTAAATTCTGTCAGGGTATTTGTAATTTCTTCGAT
>JAOXRV010000743.1 GCA_025800435.1 Cellvibrionaceae bacterium
TATCGCCACCCCACTGGATATCAACCTGACCCTGGCCCTTTAAGATGCAGATTTCCATTAACGCTCTATTGCAACGTTGCCGCGAACTGGGCGCCTCAGATTTACATCTGAGCAGCAATTGGTACCCGATGTATCGCGTCCACGGCAGTTTGCAGGCCGAGGGCGAGGCACCCTATACCCCGGAAATATTGGCCGATTTATTCACCCAGATGAGCAACCCCGAACAGCGCCGCTTATACGACGAACAGGGGGCGCTGGACTTCGGCTACAGCGATGAAGAGGGCCAGCGCTATCGGGTTAATGTGTACCGGGAAATGGGCCGTACCGCCATGGCCATTCGCCATTTAAACAATGGTTTTAAATCCTTAAGCGAACTGCGCCTGCCCGAATCGGTGGCGGAAATCGCCCAGCTAAAAAAAGGCCTGGTGCTGGTCACCGGTGCCACCGGCTCAGGCAAATCCACCACCCTGGCGACCTTGATCGATGCCATTAACAGCACCCGGCCCAGCCAT
>JAOXRV010000751.1 GCA_025800435.1 Cellvibrionaceae bacterium
ACCAGTCGGCCAATAGCTCGCCATCGCCGCGATAAACCTGCATATTGTATTTCATCCACACCTCAAACACCTTGCTGCGGGTTTCTCGGGGCAGGCTGTATTGAAAGCTTTTAAGGTGGGGGCGAATCACAATATCAACGCCGCTGTCGGTGCCTGGCTCCTGTTCAAATAGCTTAAAGTTTTCAAACAGGGCGGGCAGTACGGTACTAAAAAAAGCGCTCTGGGCGGCGCCGGTTGAGATCGCCCATTCATGTCGCTCTTTGTCTTGTTCTTGGTAGCTGTGGCCGCGCAGCTCGGGGCTTAGATAAAGGCCGGCGTGCAGGGGCAGGGGTTGCACCAGCGGGGTGGGGAACTGCCCCTTTACCTGCAAACTACTGGAGCAGGCCCCAAGCAGGCCCAGCAGCATCAGGCCGGTGTAAGTAGCTACTTTTTTGTACCTCAACTTATTTGGCCCCATAGCCGTTCACATCCTCTAGGTTAGGTTATTCAGAGGTATCACAGGGTACCCTAGTAATAACACACTTTTACGCGCCTTTCAGCGATAATCATTCAGCCCCACAAAGGTACCGCCGTTTTCGTAAGCCAGCTCACGCATTAGCGCGGCGTAGCGATAGGCGCTGGCCTGTTCATTGGGGGGCAGGTCGAACAGTACCGGAAAACCAACCGCGTGAATGCGCACCAAACGATCGCCGCTGGCATTGGCTTGGTTGATTCGGGCTACGGTTTTGACCACCCGGCGAATGGAGCCGCCAGAGAAGTCGTCGCCAAATACATATAAACTGATCTTCTTCTTTTTATCATAGTAGCGGCGGATGGCTTTTTCGATACCTTCTACCGGGCTGGAGTTACTAAAGGGGTTCCAGCTGCGCAGACGCTTAATAATGGCTTGGCGGCGGCCGCTGGAATCGGGTATCCACTGGCCGGCGTAACTGCTAAACATATAGCGGCCCATATCGTTCATCACCTGGATACCCTTAACTTCAGGATAGATATTGAGGGTGGCAATCAGCTCGTCGAGCATGCGTGACCAGGCGTAGTTGTACATACTGCCGGAGGTATCGATAATAAAAATAATATATTCGCTATCCACCGGGATACCGCCCACCAAGCTGTTCTTGGTTTGATGGCTGCGCCCCAAAAGACGCTCCATTTCGGCGCTTAACTGTTGCAGGGCCAGTTCCAATTTACCTTTCAGCGCCGAGTCCGCGGCGCTGCTATTAGCCAGGCGGGTATAGCGAGCCTGTAGTTGCTGGTAGCGGCTTTTGAGTATGGCCAGCCGCGCCCGCTCTGTGTCCAGTTGCTCTTGCTTAGCATTGAGCTGGCGGTTAAATACCTGGGTTTCGCCGCGTATTGCAAACAGCTGTTGTTGCAGCGCCGCCACTTGGCCATCCAGCTTTTGCTCACTGTCCTCCAGCGCGCCTGGCGGGGCGTTCTTGGTAATCATTAACAGCAGTACAATGGCGCCAAAGCCACAGCAAATTACATCCAAAAACGAGACGTTAAGCTCTTCGCTCTGTCGTTGCTTGCGCCGCCTGCTCATGGCCAATCCTTCGACGGGCTCATAAACGAGCCGCGGGTTTGTTGGGCCAGCTTCCAAAAGGCCGCCGCCGCCAGCGGGTCACCTTCCATTGGCGCCAAAATAATATTGATCGGAAAGCCGCCGGGTAATTGCTCAAGGGCGCTGTTGAATAGACGCATGCGGCCATTGCCATCGATGGTGTTGCCGCGGGGTTTATTAAAGCCCTGGGTGGGCAGGCCATCGGTAATTAAAAACACATTGTCGGGTTTTTGTCCCAGCTCGGCAAGGCTGGCAAAGGCCTTGTGCAAGCTGGTGCCGCCCTTGGGGGTAAGGTTTTGCAGCTGTTGTAAACCGCGCTGCAACTGGCCTCTGTCAGCGGCATTAAGCCAGCGCCCCTTGCTGTTATTAAGGGCGGCTTTTACCTCGGTGTTAAAGCTGTAAATCTGGTATTGGCTATCCACCGGAAACTTGGCCGCCAGCCACTGCACCGTCGCCAGGGCACGCTGCCACTTGGCCGCCTGGCGCTGCTGGCGCGGGGCCATATTGCGGCGCCGAATAATATTGACCAGGCTCTCATCGAGCATGCTGGCAGAGGCATCCAGTAAAATCACAATGCGGCGCCCACCGAGCTTCAGCCCGGTTAGGTATTGGCGATT
>JAOXRV010000797.1 GCA_025800435.1 Cellvibrionaceae bacterium
TGATACGATTTATTGCACCCACCCCGACGGTATTGGGGTTGCTTTTAGCGCAGGGGAATCCATTACTGGCTCCATCACCTTGAGCGGAGCTGGCCTGTTCGACCCTTCCCACCTGTCTACCCTTGAGTTCGTCAGTGGTTATGATACCAGCGTGAATGATTGGCATAGGTTGGAAGCTACCGCTAGGCCAGCACCCCGTAACGTAGCTGTGCTGCCTCTGCCGCTGATGGTGTTTGGCCTATTGTCTCTATTGGGGCTGGGCTTGTCTTATCAACGCGGCCGACGCCAAGGTTAAAGTTTCCTGGTTCAGCACAATAGAGCGCCTTTGAATAATATTGTTTTTCAACAGGCTGCTAGGGTTTATTTACCCATCAAGCCATAAAGCGGTATCATCACTTTATGGGAAATGTTGATACCGGCTATGCTGTAGCGGCCATTGGTTTTTTATTGGGCTTTGGTTTTTTACAGGGCTTAATTCTAGTTGCAGCGCTGTTGTGGAGCGGCCAGGCCAGGGGCCTGGCCGGCCGGTTTATGGCGGCGTTAATCGGGCTTATTTCCATTCACTTGGCCTACCGCTGGCTGGGGATTGGGGCTGTGTGGTCCCAGTATCCCCAGCTTTCCCTGTTGCCGGCCGCCTTGGTCTATTGCTGGGGGCCGCTGTTATATCTCTATGCTTATAGCATGAGCCGGCGCCGGG
Source organism: Cellvibrionaceae bacterium (assembly GCA_025800435.1). Lineage (GTDB taxonomy): Bacteria > Pseudomonadota > Gammaproteobacteria > Pseudomonadales > Cellvibrionaceae > Pseudoteredinibacter. Next base: position 698 of record JAOXRV010000797.1, read on the forward strand.
TTTCCCGCTGGCAGTTTTTGCATTTTTTACCCAGCTTACTGATCGGCTTATTAATTGCCACTACCTTGTTTTATCCCGAGCAAGCCCAGCAGGGCCTGGCTCAGTTTATCTGGCGGCGCGAGTTTAGCGACCTCAGTAGTCTGCATGGTATACCCGGGTTTATGCGCTTTTTATTAGAGCACTATGCCCACGGTAATTTATTTGCTTTACAATTTGGGGCCTATTGTTATTTGGTGCTGGGCTTAATTCGCCAGCACAAGCAGCAGCTAGAGTGCCACTTTTCTTCGCTAGAGGCTATCGACCTCAACTGGCTGCGATTGATGACGGCTATCTGCCTGGCCTTTTTACTCGTGTACTTTGTGTTTAACCGCTGGCAGCTGCACTGGGCCAGTGAGTCGGTGGCGCTGTGGATGTTGAATTTGCCATTTTTATTGTTGGTGGTGGGTATTTATATCATTGGTTTTAAGGCCCTGTACCAGCCCAGTGTGTCAGCCGATTTGACCACCTTGGCAGCGGCTGCCGAGCCGGTAAAAAAATACCAGCGCAGCAGTGTTGAGCCGTCGCTGGCCGATAAAACCAGCGACCGTTTAAAGCAGGTGATGGCGCAGCAGAAGCTGTATCTGGACAGTGAGCTGACACTGCCGCAATTGGCCAGCGCCGTAAATTTACCCCCGCACCAGATTTCTCAGGTGCTTAATGAAACCATGCAGCAAACGTTTTTTGGCTTTGTAAATAGCTACCGAATTGAGCGAGCCAAGCAGCTATTGTTGACGCCGGGTGCCAATTTAACCATTGTCGAGTTGGCCCTGGAGGCGGGCTTTAAATCTAAGTCTTCGTTCTACGATGCCTTTAAAAAGGCCACTCAGATGACGCCCACCCAGTATCGAAAATCCGCGCTTTAGTCTTCCCCTAATACCCCGGCTTTTAGTTTTTTCAGCTTTTGTTTGAGCATTTTTTTCACCGCCTCATTCTTTATCGAGCGCATGGTAAGTTCCAGTGCCTCGGGGGTATAAAACGGAATATTGGGTGCCTGGTAGAGTGTGGGCTTATCGCCGCCGGGTAGTATCAGGCCGTATTTTTCGACACTGTAAACATACTCAAACAGTGGCTTAAGCCCCGGCGATAGCAACCACAGATTTTGCAGGGCAATATCGTGCTCCTCTTTGCGGTCCTGCTCAATATTAAAGGCCGCCGGCGCCCACAGCTGGTCTTGCTGGCGGGCGTGGCGCTCGGCGCTTTCGCCGCTTAAGTAAATTTTAAACTGGCGCCATTTTACCGCGGTGGGGGTATCGCCGGTAAAAAACAAAATCGTATCGCGGGCGGATTTTTCTTGTTTGCCAAAAATAAAATTGCTTTGGTCTACCCCATCAATGGCGCGGTCATCGGGCACCTCAGCGCCGGCGATGGTTGCCAGGGTGGGGTAGATATCGTGAATACTGACAATCTCATTGCTGACCCGGGGCGCAATCTTGCCCGGCCAACGCATCATCATCGGCGTGCGAATCGAGCCTTCGTGTACCGTGCCCAAATAACCTCGGTAGGGGCCGGTATCGCCAACATAGGGGTATTCGGCCCGGTCTGGGCCATTGTCACTGGCGTAAATTACCAAAGTGTTATCGGCGATACCGGCCGCCTTAATGGCCGCTAATACCTGGCCCACCCGGTGGTCGTGTTCCATGGTGGCATCGCCGTATTTGCCCGAGCTGGATTTGCCGACAAAATCAGGGTGGGGAATAGAAGGGTGGTGTACCAGCGACCAGGGGATATATAAAAAGAAGGGCTTATCGGTTTTCGCCTGGGCTTGAATATAGTCGATGGATCTTTGCGCGATCATTTCATCGACAAAGGGGCGCAGCTTTTTATCGTAGGGCTCAAGTTGT
>JAOXRV010000256.1 GCA_025800435.1 Cellvibrionaceae bacterium
AAAGGCTAGGCGAGGTAGAGCTTTCGCCCTCACTGGGGCCGTACACCACATGGGTAACCGCTACCCCTTGGTGGGCAAATAAACGGCGTGAAGAGAGACCGTCAAACTGACGCGCTGGCATTTCCCCGACACTGAAAAACACCGGCGCTTCCGCGTCCGGGTCAAAAGTAAAAAATTCGCGCAGGGAAACCGGGAAACCCGCCAAGATTTTTTCCAGCGAGCTGATCGAGGGGCTGACACGGCCCTGCTCAATGGTGGAGATAACACTATTGGTTACCCCCGAGCGCTTAGCCAACTCACGCTGCGACCAGCCGTTGCGTTCGCGCAATAATTGCAGGCGCAGGCCCAGCGGAACATTGCGATCACTTGCGCGCTGCAATTTATTCTGGCCACCGGTTTCACTGTGCGCGCTTGCGGGCTTTTCTACCGGATCGAGTTCGAGCTGTTCGCTGGTTTGGGTCACAGGTTTTCCTTTAACACTGAAGCGTTTCAGAAGAGTTCCAGGGTACCCCAGTATACCCCTGGCTTGAACAAATAGTTAAGCGCTAATTGAAATCTGGGTAATCCGATTGCCGAGTTAAATCGATCGGTATTTTATAGCCCGGTAAACGCAGAGCTTTATCGCTCAATTCAATTGCAGACTCATCAATTAACTGCTCACCAAAACGATAACGCACGCGCCAATCACCGGTACTGGCCGCAGCATCGTATTCGGCCGCTGCCGCAACTACGGCTTCGTTGCGCTGTCGGTAAACGTTAGTGGCCCGTGTGCCATAACGTTTTTCAAGCATCGCTAACACCCGCCGCGGATGAATTACCGCCGTGCTGGCATTGTTGCCCCCAAAGCCTTTGGAGTTAATAAAAGCCACGTCGATATCCGGCCGTTCAATATCGTTTAAGGGAAAGCTCAAACCCTGGCGATATACATCTTCGGCGATGCTGCCGGCGGTTTTAATACCCGGTAACCAGCCGTGCGCAAACTGTCCCAGCACCGCCATCATCTGGTCGGCACTGGCCGGGGCCAAAGAGTGGCCAACAAATGCTTTAACCGCCGACACCGGCCAGTGCTCTATGCCAAATGCGCCGGCCACTTCGGCCAAAATGCGAGACTCGGTCACGCGGTTTTGCGGGGTACTGGAGCCGTGAGCCTGAACGCAACTGTGCTGACGCAAAGTTTGCTCACCCAAAATAGCCCGCGCAGAGGCCACCGATTTGGCCAAGGTAATATAATTGCCCGCGCCGGGAGCGGAAATGGATTTTTTATAGCCGTCCGCATTGATAAATACATCGCTGACAGCACCGTAAATATGAGCGCCGGTTTCGACCGCCAGAGCATCGTCCATCAACACTATAAACTGGGCCGACTCAGCCAGGGTAAAGCCGCAGTTTTCAGCAAATGGGCGGCTGGCGCGGCGATGCTCGGGCTTATCGCTGCCATCCAGTTTACACAGGCCGTCGTCGGTGGCCAGTGCGCCCATGGCGCCATAGCCCTCAAAAATCTCCGAGGTTAAAGGCGCTTCGGCATTGCCGACAAACACCAAGCGGCGCCGGCCCGATTGAATATCCTCAACACCCTGGCGCAAATTGTATAAAAACGTGGCACAGGCACCGGTGCTACTGCCGGTGACGCCGATACTGCCGAGCACATAGGCATTAATAAAATCTGCCGGCATGGTATTAAGCCCCAATGCCAACTGCTTGGC
>JAOXRV010000818.1 GCA_025800435.1 Cellvibrionaceae bacterium
GTGGTCAGCGGATCGATTTGTTTGGCGCCCGCCTGGAACAGCTGCCGCTTATCTGGCAAGAGTTAATTGATGCCGGCTTTGAAACTGGCCACGCCTATGGCAAATCCTTGCGCACGGTAAAATCCTGTGTTGGTAACAGCTGGTGCCGCTACGGTGTGCAAGACAGTGTCGCTATGGCGATTACACTGGAGCATCGTTACAAGGGCTTGCGTGCGCCGCATAAAGTTAAAATGGCAGTGTCGGGCTGTACCCGCGAGTGCGCCGAGGCGCAGAGCAAAGACATCGGAGTGATTGCCACCGAAAACGGCTGGAACCTCTATGTCTGTGGTAACGGCGGTATGCGTCCGCGTCACGCCGATTTGTTTGCCACCGACTTGGATGATCAGACCCTGATTCGTTATATCGATCGGCTGCTGATGTTTTACGTGAAAACCGCCGATCGCCTACAGCGTACTTCGGTGTGGATGGAAAACTTAGAAGGCGGCTTGGAATACCTGCAAAAGGTGGTAATCGACGATCACCTAGGGGTGGCCACCGGCCTGGAGACGCAGATGCAATACATCATCGACAGCTACCAGTGTGAGTGGAAAACCACAGTCGATAACCCCGAGGCGCGTAAACGCTTCCGCTCTTTTGTCAATAGCGATGAGCCCGACAGCCAGATCGAGTTTGTGCGCGTGCGCGAGCAGATCCAGCCGGCCGATAGCGCTGGATCGCTTGCCGGCGTTACCGCGGACGATAAGGGTGTGCTGGCTAGCTAAGGCGGCGCGATAGGCGATTTAACAGGAGACCCAGATGAATAACGAAAATTGGATAACGGTATGCCGACAGAGCGACTTGGTCACCGATTCCGGTGTCTGCGTGTTGCTAAACGGTGAACAGATAGCCCTGTTCCAGTTGAGCCGGCCCGACGGTGCGTTATATGCTTTGCACAATTACGACCCCGTCGGCGATGCCTGGGTGATCAGCCGCGGTATCGTCGGCTCAGTCGATGGCGAGCCGGTAGTGGCCTCGCCGCTGTATAAAGAGCATTACTCGCTCGCCTCGGGCCAGTGCCTAGAGCGGCCCGAGCTGGCGCTGCCGGTTTACCCGGTGCGCTATCGAGATGACAGTGTGCAACTGGCCATGGCTGAGCAATGATCATAGCCCGGCATATAGAGCCAGAGGCGAAGCTGCGCAGCGCCCAAACCGCCTGCCCCTATTGTGGGGTCGGCTGTGGTGTCGATATCGATTTTCGCGGTGCCGAGCCAGTGGCCATCAGCGGCAGTCCAGAGCACCCCTCAAACCACGGCCGACTCTGTGTCAAGGGTCAGCACTTGTTGCATACCCTGGGTAACGATGGGCGCCTGCTCTATCCGCAAGTGGCGGGTCAGCGGGTTAGCTGGCAGTGCGCGCTTGATAAAGTAGCGCAAGGTTTTAGTGACATTATTGCCCGCCATGGCCCCGATGCAGTGGCCTTTTATGTGTCCGGCCAGATCCTGACTGAAGACTATTACGTGGCCAATAAAATTATGAAGGGCTATATTGGCTCGGCCAATATCGATACCAACTCGCGCTTGTGTATGTCATCGGCTGTGTCTGCTTATAAACGCGCCTTTGGTGAAGATGTGGTGCCCTGTGACTACCGCGATCTAGAGCAAACCGAATTGCTGGTGCTGATTGGATCTAACGCCGCCTGGACCCATCCGGTGTTATACCAGCGCATGGAGCGGGCCAAGCGCATGAACCCGGCGCTGAAAGTAGTGCTGGTCGATCCGCGCCGCACCCCCACTGCGGAGCTGGCCGATTTGCATTTGCAAATAAGCCCCGGCAGCGATGCCGGCCTGTATAACGGCCTGTTAAATTATTTGCAGGCCGAGGGCGGCCTCGATCAAGCATTTATCGATCGAGCCACTGAGGGCAGCGAGCAGGCCCTGGCCGCTGCCGCCAACTGGGGCCTGGCTCGCAGCGCCGAGTTTTGCGGCCTGAGTGAAGCCCAGCTATTAACCTTTTACCAGTGGTTTAACGCCGCCGAGCGGGCCATTAGTTTTTACTCGATGGGTATTAACCAATCCTCTTCCGGGGTGGATAAATGCCAAGCGATTATCAATGCTCACCTGGCCTCGGGCAAAATTTTAACCCCGGGCTCGGGGCCTTTTTCGATTACCGGCCAGCCCAATGCAATGGGCGGACGCGAGGTCGGTGGTATGGCCAATCAGCTGGCCGCCCATATGGATATCGATAAGCCGGACCAGCGCCAGACGCTACAGGATTTTTGGCGCTCGCCGACCATGGCCAGCCGGCCCGGAAAAATGGCAATGGATTTGTTCGACGATGTCAGTGCGGGCAAGATTAAAGCGCTGTGGATCATCGGCACCAACCCAATGGTTAGCCTCTCTAACCGCAATGCGGTGGCGGCGGCGCTGACGCGCTGTGAACTGGTGGTAGTGTCTGATTGCGTCGCCGAAAACGATACCCTGGCCTATGCCGATATCAAATTACCGGCCACCGGCTGGCTTGAAAAAGACGGCACTGTGACCAACTCCGAACGTCGCATCTACCGCCAGCGTGGCTTGGTGGCAGCCCCGGGTGAGGCCAAGCACGATTGGCAAATACTGGCTGAGTTTGCCCGTACCATGGGCTATAGCGGCTTTGATTATCAGCACCCCAGCGATGTATTCAGAGAGTGGGCGCAGCTCACCGCGCACGCTAACAACGGCCAGCGCCAGCTCGACTTGGGCGCTATAAGCGAACTTGATCAACGCGCCTACGATCAGCTTGCGCCCCAGCAGTGGCCTCTGCCCAAGGAC
>JAOXRV010000259.1 GCA_025800435.1 Cellvibrionaceae bacterium
TGGCTTCGTATGCCGCAGGTGTGGTATTTCGCGGCCAACACTTAGGAAGTGGTGGCGTAGGTATCAGGAGGGTGGAGAAGATGGCTTACAAAGCCGTAGCAGGCGTCCCCACTCATCACCCAACGCCAAAATCAACGATGAGATGGAGCATTTGATTCTCGATCTAAGGAAAACTCGTAATCTAGGAGCAAGACGGCTTCAAAGTGAGTTATTACGGATTCATAGCATTTCACTATCACTGGCATCGATTCACAAGGTTTTTAAAAAGCACCGGGTTAAACCAGCAAAGAAGTTTAGGAAGAAGTCTGAGTTCATAAGGTATGAGCGGCCTATTCCTGGTGACAGAGTTCAAATGGATGCCTGCAAAATTGGACCGGGCCTTTACCAGTATACATCTGTTGATGACTGCACCCGTTATAGGGTTTTACGACTCTACAAGCGCCGTACAGCGGCTAACACGCTAGATTTTGTAGATGCAGTCACCGAAGAGATGCCATTCCCAATTCAGCGAATACAGACTGACCGAGGCCGAGAGTTTTTTGCCGTTAAAGTGCAAGAAAAGTTGATGGAGCTCGGCATTAAATTCCGACCCAACAAACCAGGCTCCCCACATCTCAACGGCAAGGATGAACGCTCCCAAAAGACAGATAAAGCAGAGTTTTATGCGACTATTGATACGACGTTAGAGAACATTGATGACCTATTGGCGGAGTGGCAGCACTACTACAACTGGGATCGTCCTCACGAAGCTCACAAAGGAAAAACTCCAATGGAGCGTTACCTTGAATTAAGCGAAGAGACGCCGCTTTCTGAGGAAGCCTACGCTGAATGTCAGCCCACAAATGAACGGATACAAGAGGCCAACTATAAGTTATACTTGGAGTTGGCCAGATTGAAACGATCTCCGTGAATCACACAGTTAAAGTTTTTAGTTGTTCGGCACCTTGGTGCATTTTAGGGTGCCTTTTAAGCTTGGGTATATCTGAATTTTATATAACTGATATAGGTCTCTTTGCATTATGAGTTTCCCCTACTCTTTGGCTTTAGCTTTATTTGTTCTGTCGTGCTCAAGTTTTGGGGCGGGGCAAAGGTATGAGATATGGCCCGGTTTCTCAATCAATAGAATTCTAAATAATCTTGTAAAATGTGATACGGTGAAAAAGGCTTGTGAATTCGAAAATAAACTCTTACCTGGGTACTATGACTCGTCAAGGGAAGGTCCCGAGGAAGGAAGTTTTGTTTTCTATCAGCCATGCAAAGAAAAGGAAGTAGGTCATAGTGGGGTTGATTGTGTTGATGATGAGCGTTATGTTGCCTACTACAATGCGAAGTTTATTGGTCTGGCGGCTGAAGGTTATGGTTTGTCAATAGAAAGCGTGTTAGCTCATGAGATATTTCATACCGTAGGTGATTTAGAGATTGATAGTGGTAAAATTATTACTGCGTTAAAGCTCAATAAACATAAAAAGCTATACAACGTGGCGACTGGTGAAGCTCTTGCTAGTTATAGGTTTTCAATCTCGACTTGGTTGTGTGACTACATTGAAACCAAGGACTTGAAATCCCTCAGGAAAGTGAAGTATTTTAACGACAAGTATGTCGAAGAACTCGGTGAAAACTACGAGCTTTTTTCAATGGTAGACTGGGCTGAGAATCCAGCTCAGTATGTTGCATATGCATTTCATACATCAGATAAACCACCCGGGGAGAAGTTGAAGTTTGTCCAAGAGTACTGCAAAGATCGTGGTCGGTACGTTAGTATGAATACTTTTTCAGTATACGCTTACCTAGATGGAATTTTGATGGGATATGTTCTCGATAGGGAGCCTTCTAGGAAATGGAAGAATAGGGTTGGCAAGGGGGAGCACATGGTTGATATATTGTTAGAAAATGTAGACCCTTTGAAGTCCGAGATCAACCCTCTTGATCTGTCAACTGTTCGGAAAATTGAGTTGAGGTCAAAGCATCTAGAAAACATAGAAGAGCATACTCAAAATACAGAACCCTGCATTCCCAACTATGAGGTTGAAAAAGATAAAGAAGGTGTTATCACTAACATAAATTTAACTTGTAAGTGATACTTGGGCGTCATCAGGTTTGGCCCGAGCTAATCCACATGCAGTTGGCATAGCAAATTAGGCTGGGGCTATGATCTGTAGCTCAACATCAACAGCCTCTTTTGGTGAGCCATCACGAATCTGCTCAATTTCTTTGGGTGTAATTTGTCTGATATTTCAATATGTTTAGATTAAAGCTATACGGAGCCTGAAGCAACCAGCACACTAGGGCTTTGTAGCATTTTGCTGCAGCCTTGCTGCAATAAAGCCTCCGAGACAGCCAGGTGTAGCAGCACGCCAAAAGCCTCTTCCCCCGTCAGGCTCGAAGACAGCCTAATGAAAGCCGCTGCCACCGTGGGCCTAACCCTGCATCGCTGCGCGGCTGAGCAGGTGGAGTACTGGGCCGATATTGGCCGTAAGGTCTGCAAAATTATCGACCCCGATACCCTCCTGGCTATCCAGGCGGGTATGGCCAAAATCTCTATTGAGGAAACCGAGTCGGTCAGTGTTGACCCAGATGCGGTGTTTGAGACTCTTAACCGAGACCGTGAATCCGGTGCCTTAAGTGAGGCAATTGCTGCCGGGCGCCTGTTTGGCTAACAGGCCGCTATGCCCGCAGCAAATTCGACAACTTGGTATTGGGCTTTTTCGCCGCCCTAAATACCAGCGCCACCTTGCCGATCTCCTGCACCAGCTCGCTGCGGCTGGCTTTACACAGTTCGGCAATCACCTGCTTGCGCAAGTCGCGGTCGGCCACCACCAATTTAACTTTGATCAGCTCATGGTCCTCTAGGGCTCGGTCCAGCTCTTCCAGCACGGTTTCACTGAGGCCGTTGCCGGCCACGGTTACCACCGGCTTGAGGTTGTGGCCGATGTTGCGATATTGTTTTTTACGATCTGCGCTTAACGTCATACAATGGTCTCTCTGGCCGGTTCGCCGGCGCAACTTTAGGCCCTCTAATATAAGTGCCCCTTAAAAAGGGGGCGTATTCTACCCGTCTTGGGGGCTATTGTCTGTAATCAGCTGTGTATCAGTAAGGGGAAGTGGTTTGGCCCGTTCCAAAAGCAGCGGCCGTTGGCTGCAAGAGCATTTTAACGACCAGTATGTAAAACAGTCCCAGCAGGACGGTTATCGCTCTCGTGCCAGTTATAAGCTGATCGAGCTGGATCAGAAAGATAAGCTGCTGCGCCCGGGCATGACAGTGGTTGATTTGGGCGCCGCCCCGGGGGGCTGGTCCCAGGTTGCGGCCGAGCGGGTTAACGCCAGTGGTGATGGCAAGGGCCGGGTCTTTGCTTCGGATATTCTGCCCATGGATGGCATGGCCGGGGTGCAGTTTGTGCAGGGGGACTTTACCGAAGAGGCGGTCTACAATCAGCTGCTTGAGCTTATGGGTGGGGCCGAGGCAGACCTTGTAATTTCGGATATGGCCCCCAATATGTCTGGAGTGGCCGCGGTTGATCAGCCTAAATCCATGTATTTGGTAGAGCTGGCACTGGATATGGCGCGCCAGGTATTAAAGCCGGGCGGGGTATTTGTCGCTAAGGTCTTTCAGGGTGAGGGTTTTGATGAGCTATTGGGCGAGTGCCGGGCCAGCTTTCAAAAGGTGCTTACGCGCAAGCCCGACGCCTCCCGGGCCCGCTCGCGTGAGGTATACTTAGTGGCCAAGCAATACCGCCCCTGAGGCAGCAATTGGGGATAAAAGCCCAAGCTAGCCGGTCAGACTTACATCATTATGTAAAGAACGGCTAAAACACGAGTTTTCGCCAGCGTAGCCGGGCAATTTAGGGCTACAATGGCGCCACACAGGCTAAATCTATCGGTTTTAAGGTTTAGCCGCAGTTTCGTCACCGGCTGGACACAAGCCTGTAAACGGTGGCAGTAAGAGGGAATCGCTTTGAACGATATGTCTAAAAACCTGGTGTTGTGGTTGGTGATAGCCGCGGTATTATTTGCCGTGTTCCAGAATATTGGCAGCCAAACCCAACAAAAGCCCATGGCCTATTCGGATTTTATTACTGACGTGAGATCGGGGCAGGTCAAAAAAGTTACTATCGACGGCCTGGAAATTATCGGCGAGCGCCAGGACGGTGGCGTGTTTAAGGTGATTCGACCCAATGTTATCGATACCAAATTGATGGATGACCTCTATAACCGCGATGTGAAGGTTATTGGCAAGTTGCCCGAAAAGCCCAGCTTGTGGCAGCAGCTGCTGGTCGCCAGCTTTCCCATATTGGTTATCTTAGTCGTATTTATGTTCTTTATGCGCCAGATGCAAGGTGGTGCCGGCGGCCGCGGCGGCCCCATGAGCTTTGGCAAGAGCAAGGCCCGGCTACTGGGTGAAGACCAGGTTAAAACCACCTTTGCCGATGTAGCTGGCGTGGATGAAGCCAAAGAAGAAGTGCAAGAACTGGTGGAATACCTGCGCGACCCCTCCAAATTCCAGCGCCTGGGCGGCCAGATCCCCCGTGGTGTATTGATGGCCGGCCCTCCGGGTACCGGTAAAACCCTGCTGGCCAAGGCCATTGCCGGCGAGGCCAAGGTGCCTTTCTTCTCTATCTCAGGCTCCGACTTTGTCGAAATGTTCGTCGGCGTTGGCGCCAGCCGGGTACGCGATATGTTCGACCAGGCCAAAAAACAGGCCCCCTGTATTATCTTTATCGATGAAATCGACGCAGTCGGTCGCCACCGCGGCGGCGGTCACGGCGGTGGCCACGACGAGCGCGAGCAGACCCTAAACCAGCTGCTGGTTGAAATGGACGGCTTTGAAGGTAATGAAGGCGTGATTGTAATGGCCGCTACCAACCGCGCCGATGTACTCGATAAAGCGCTGATGCGCCCCGGCCGTTTCGACCGCCAGGTACACGTTGGCCTGCCCGATATTCGCGGCCGCGAGCAAATTTTGAAAGTGCATATGCGCAAAGTACCGATGGACGATGCGGTCAAGGCCTCGGTGATTGCCCGTGGTACCCCTGGCTTCTCCGGTGCTGACTTGGCCAACCTAGTTAACGAGGCCGCGCTGTTTGCCGCCCGCGCCAATAAGCGCACGGTAAGCATGGAAGACTTCGAAAAAGCGCGGGATAAAATCATGATGGGCGCCGAGCGCAAGTCCATGGTGATGAGCGAGAAAGACAAGATTATGACCGCCTACCACGAGGCCGGCCACGCTATTGTTGGCTACCTGATGCCCGAACACGACCCGGTGCACAAGGTTACTATTATCCCTCGCGGTGGTGCCCTGGGGGTTACCCAGTTCCTGCCCGAAGACGACAAATACAGCCACAGCCGCCGCTACCTGCTGGGCCAAATATCTACCCTGTACGGCGGCCGTATTGCCGAGGAAATGACCGGCGGCGAAGATGCGGTTTCCACCGGTGCCTCCAGCGATATTGAGCGCGCCACCCAAATTGCCCGGGGCATGGTGATGAAGTGGGGGCTTTCGGACCTGCTTGGCCCCCTGGCCTACGGTGAAGACCAGGGCCAGTTCCCAGGCACAGGCAGCCCCAACTACTCGGGCGCCACCTCAAAACTGATCGACGAAGAAGTGCGCCGTATTATCGATGAGCGCTATGAATTGGCCGAGAAAATTTTGGATGACAACAAAGATATTCTCGAAACCATGAAGGACGCTTTGATAGAATACGAGACCATCGATTCAGAACAGATTGAAGACTTGATGCAGCGCCGGGATGTACGCCCGCCCCGCGACTGGGACGACAGCGACTTTAACAGCCATATCAAGTCTGAGCCCAAGGGCGATAAAAAGTCCGAAGACGATAAAAAGCCCGGCCCCATCGGCGGCCCGGCCAACGAAAGTTAAGCGAGCGCTTGCTACCAGCGAGGCCGCCCCAATGGGCGGCCTTTTGCATTTAGAGGCACCCTAGGTAAAGGCAGAGCAAAGTGATACTCCAGTGTGGCCTGCGGCCACTTGACCTCAACAAGCCCCAGATAATGGGCATCCTCAACACCACCCCCGATTCCTTCTCCGACGGTGGCAATAGCTATCGCGCTGAGCAGTTAGATTTAGATTTGGCCCTGGGCCGGGCTGAAGCCATGGCCACTGCTGGCGCCGCTATTATCGATGTGGGGGGCGAATCTACCCGCCCCGGCGCGGCGCCGGTTAGCCTGCAGCAAGAGTTAGATCGAGTGGTGCCGGTGGTTGAGCGAATCAGCCAGAACCTGGATGTAGTGATCTCGGTTGATAGCAGCAGCCCCGAGGTGATGGCCGCCGCTGCCAGTGCCGGCGCCGGCTTGCTCAATGATGTGCGCGCGCTGCAGCGTCCCGGTGCCCTGGCCGCCGCTGCCGCCACCGGCCTGCCGGTTTGCCTGATGCATATGCAGGGCCAGCCAGATACCATGCAAGCCAAGCCCCAGTACCGGGATGTGGTGGCCGAGGTGAGTGAGTTTTTACAAGTGCGCCAGCAGGCGTGTATTGACGCGGGGGTTGATCCGGCGCAGATAATCCTCGACCCGGGCTTTGGCTTTGGCAAAACCTTGCAACATAATAGCCAGCTGTTACAGCGGCTCGATCAGCTGCAGCATTTGGGCTGCCCGCTATTGGTGGGTATGTCGCGCAAGTCGATGCTGCAAGGCTTGTTGGCTAGGCCGCTGGAGCAGCGCCTGGCCGGCAGTTTGGGCCTGGCCATGTTAGCTCTGCAGCGGGGCGCCGCTATTTTGCGGGTACACGATGTGGCCGAAACACGAGATATTGTAGAGCTGTATTGGCAGCTTGAAGGGAATAATAAACAAAGGGAAAGTTGTTAAGGGTAGTGATTATGACAAGACAATACTTTGGCACCGACGGCATTCGCGGCAAGGTGGGGGTAGAGCCCATCACCCCAGATTTTGTATTAAAACTGGGCTGGGCCGCCGGCCGCGCCCTGGCCGCCAGCGTTAAGGCTAGTGGCGCCGGTGGCAAAAACCGAATTCTAATCGGCAAAGATACCCGTATATCGGGTTATATGTTTGAATCGGCCCTAGAGGCGGGCCTGATTAACGCCGGTATCGACGTGGGCCTGCTTGGCCCCATGCCCACCCCGGCCATTGCCTACCTCACCCGCACCTTTCAGGCTACCGCGGGTATTGTGATCAGTGCCTCCCACAACCCCTATTACGATAACGGCATTAAGTTCTTTAGCCGCCAGGGCACCAAGCTCAGCGATGAGATTGAGCTGGCGATTGAGGCGGAGCTGCAAAAGCCCATGGTCACCACCGAGACCA
>JAOXRV010000828.1 GCA_025800435.1 Cellvibrionaceae bacterium
CTACCCGTCGATGGTGGTTGGACGGCTCAGTAGTTGTTCGAGCTTTGTTTTGTGGCTTTGGTGCCGAGCCTTGTAGTGGGGGAAGGGGTTTTGGGGGACGCGGTAAATACGTCCCTGTAGCTCTCGTCCGCCATCCCTGGCTCCCAAGCCTCCAAAACCCCTTCCCCCACTACAAGGCTCTACTAACTAGAATAATTCTGGCATAGTACCAGTAGCCCCTGTTTATAGAAAATAGTGTAGATAGTAAAACCCATTACATATTATTAAGTCGCAAACACAAGATGGAATTCAAAATTGATGTAGAGCCTTGGGGTGGGGAGGGGGTTCTGGGGGCTTGGGAGGCAGGACGCCGGACGAGAGCCCCAAGGATGGGTTTATGCGTCCCCCAGAACCCCCTCCCCACCCCAAGGCTCGGCAGCGAAGCCCTTAAAAACCGAAGCCCTTAAAAACCGAAGCCACCAAAACCGAAGCCACCAAAACCGAAGTCACTAAAAACAGCAGCCATTTTTGCCATGATCAAAATTATCATTGCCGACGACCATCCCTTGTATCGCACCGCCCTGGTGCAAACCTTGCCCCAGGCATTTAGCGATGATGAGGTGGTGGTGCTTGAGGCCCAGACAGTGGCCGAGGTGCATCACCTGCTGGAATCCGAGGAAGAGGTGGATTTAATTCTACTGGATCTACAAATGCCGGGGGCCCAAGGCTTTTCTGGCCTGGTCAATCTGCGCGGCTGCTACCCCGAGATTCCGGTGGCAATGGTATCGGGTAATGATTCGCTGGAAGTGCGTAAAAAGGCCGCGGCGTTTGGGGCGGCGGGGTTTATTTCTAAATCCTGTGAAACCGCCGTGCTGTTACAAGCTATGCAAGATTTGCTGGCGGGTAAACACTGGTTTGAAGACCTTAGCGAAGCCGATAATCAAAATGGTGATAGCGATATGGCCGAGCGGGTGGCCAGTTTAACCCCGCATCAGTTTCGAGTCTTCTCGATGATTGCCCAGGGCTTGCTTAACAAACAGATCGCCTATGAGTTGGGTATTTCAGAACCCACGGTTAAATCCCATGTGACCGCCATCTTTCGCAAGCTGGGCGTGCGCAAGCGCACCGAAGTGATTATTGTCGCCAATGCCTTAGGGTCCCGCTGAGCATCATCGAGTTCAGGTTTATAAACTGCGCGATAATTTATCGATCAAAGCCCGCAGCGCCGCCGGTTTTACCGGCTTTTTTAAATAGTAATAGCCATTGCTTTGTGCCTGCCGCTTGACCTCATCGGTGCGGTCGGCAGAGATAATAATGGCTGTCAGTTTCCGGCCCCAGTGCTGCTGCAGTTGCCGTAACCACTGCAGGCCATTTTCGTTATTGTCTAAGTGATAGTCAGCCAAAATGATATGAGGTTGCGGGCCTTTACAGATATTCTCAATGCTGTCGCCGTGGCGCAGTTTAATACCCCACTGCTCGAACAAGGCGCCCATGGCGGCGACGATATTACCATCGTTTTCAATCAGTAAAATATCTGTACTGCTGTGGCTATTAGCTTGCGTTGGGGCCGCTGGTGTTATGGCTAAGGTGGGTATCTGGGATTGCTCAGCTCTGGGTACCATAACCCTAAACACGCTGCCCTGGCCCGGCAGAGATTGGTAGCTAACTGGGTGTTCGAGCAGCTCACACAGGCGTTTTACCGTGGCCAGGCCCAGGCCCGAGCCTTCATCACCCTGGGTGTTTAAGCGTTTAAACTCCCCAAAAATATCATCGCCGCTATCGGTGGGAATGCCGATACCCGTATCCCACACCTCAAAACACATATACTTGCCGCGGCGGCGGGCGGCAATGAGTACCACACCGCTCTGGGTGTAGCGGATGGCATTGGCAACCAGGTTTTGCAATATCCGCAGCAGCAATTTGGGGTCGCTATTGATAATTTCATCACTCGGACGACAGCGCAGTTGCAAGCCCTTTTGTTCGGCGCTCAAGTGAAAGTCGTTATTGAGGCTGTGCAGTATATCGTTGCAGCTAAAGACTTTGCGCTCGGCCACAATCGCACCGGCGTCGAGTTTGGCAATATTGAGTAACTCCGCAATTAAGTGCTCGGCCGATTGAATTGAGTGGGCGATGCGATTTAAGGTTTCGCTGTCTTGCCCATCGCCGCTATTTTTTTGCAGCAGGGCTTCGGTAAACAAGCGGGCGGCATTTAAGGGTTGGGCCAAGTCGTGGCCGGCCGCGGCTAAAAATCGGGTTTTACTGTGATTGGCCTGGGCCAATAGCTCATTGCTGTGGCTTAGCTCGGCGGTGCGCGTCGCCACTTTTTGCTCCAGCGAACTCTTGTGTTCGGTCAGCTCGGTCAAGGCGCGGCGATAGTCGCTGATATCGGTGTAGGTGGTTACATAGCCGCCGTCGGGCAGCGGGGTGCCGCGTATTTCCAGTACCGTATTATCGCCCCGGTGGCGTTCGAATACATAGGGCTGGCGCGCATTTAAGTGGGCCAGGCGTTTATCAATATGACTTTGCACTGAGCCCGGGCCGCAGTGGCCGCGCTGTGCGTTGTAGCGCACTAAATCCGCCACTGGCCGGCCCACATGAATCAGCTGTTGGGGGTAGTCAAACAGCTCTAGGTAGCGGCGGTTCCAGGCCACCAGCTGTTTATTGGCATCCACCACGCTGATACCCTGGCTAATACTGTCGATACTGGCTTGCAAGGTGCTGCGGCTAAACTGAAAAATCTGCGAGGTCTCTTGCAGCAGTTCTAAATCTGAGTGCAGGGTAGTGTGCTGGTGGGCACTGGCGTATTGGATAATATGGCGGGCGCTGACACTGCCGATTACCCCGGCCAATAATTTCTCAACATAATCGATCAGGGCGCTGCTGGCCAAATCGTTTTTATGTTCGCCAATATTTTGATCGCCCTGTTTGGTGGTAAATTGGTCCAGCGCTAACTGGGCCTGCTCCTGGCCGAGAAAACTGCCGGCCAGTTGCAGCAGTTGCTCGCGGCTGATTACCCGCTCGGGCAGGGCGCCCTCCTGCTGGCGTACATACCACAAGCTTAACAAAACAAATAAAATACTATTGCCCAGTAGGCTCCAGAGTACCCCGTTGCTGATTGAAGACAGCTTACTAAAACCAAATAGCTGTTCTGGGCGCAGCCACTCAATACCCCAGGGGCCCTGATCAATAAACTGGCTATCGACCCAGCCGGCCAGGCCAAAGGCCGGCAGTAATAGCGTGTAGGCCCAGATGGCAAAACCCAGCAGTAAACCGGCCAGTGCGGCTTTGGCCCGGCGCTTTTGCCAAAACAGCGCGGCGATTAGGGCCGGGGCAAACTGAGCCACTAAGGTCATGGATAATAAGCCGATAGAGCCTAGCGCCTCGTTGGAGCCGAGCCAGCGGTAATAGCCGTAGGCCAGGCTCAATAGGCCGATGATGGCTAAGCGTCGAATAATGCGCAAGCTGCCGCTGAGATCGGATTGGCGCGCCAGGGCGCCGCTGCGCATCAGCGCCGGCATAACGATCTCATTACAGATCATAATAGAGACGGCCACACAGGCCACAATCACCATGGAACTGCCGGCCGATAAGCCGCCCAAATACACCAGCGTGGCCAGGCTTTGCTGATCGTGTTGCAGGGGCAGTAGCAGGGCAAATTTTTCAGGACTTAGGGATTGGCCCTGCAGCAGGATCAAACCGCCGTAGGCGATCGGCAAAATAGCCAGACCGAATACCGCCAGGTACAGCCATAAAACTCGTGCGGCGGGTTTTAGGTCGTCTTCGCTGCGGCTTTCGACCACCAGCGCGTGGAACTGGCGCGGCAGGCAGATAATCGCCGCTGCCCCCAATACCAGGGCCGCGCTAAACCCCTGGTCGTCCCGGCGGCTGGCGATAATTTGCTGTACATAACCATCGCTCTGTACTTGCTGCCACAAATGCCAGGGGTTGTCGAAGTAAACAAAACAGACAAACACCGCCAGTAAAATAAACACCGCCAGCTTGATTATCGATTCAAACGCGATCGCCAGCATCAGGCCGTCGTGGTGCTCCTTGCGGTCGATATGGCGGGTGCCAAATAAAATGGTAAACAGAGCCAGCGCCAGGGCGGTGTAAAAAGCCGCATCCTGCCAGGGGCTGGCACCACCGCTTAGGCCGCTGCCGGTGAGGGTAATAAAGCTGCCGCTAATGGCCTTGAGCTGTAGTGAGATATAGGGCAGTAGGGCGATAACCGAGATGGCGGTGACCGCGATCGACAGCCATTGCGAGCCGCCGTAGCGGCTGCCCAGAAAGTCGGCGATGGAGGTGCTGTTTTCGGCCTTGCTGATGCGAATAATCCTGCGCACCAAGGGGGCCGCCAGTACCAATGTGACAAAGGCGCCAATAAAGGTCGGCGGAAATAGCCAGCCATTGTAGACCGCCTGGCTGGTGGTGCCGTAGAAGCTCCAGGCGGTGCAGTAGATAGTGAGCGATAGACCGATTACCCAGGGCTTGACCCGCTCTAACCAGGCCTTGGGCGCACGATCGCCGAGGTAGGCCACTATGAATAGACACAGTAGATAGAACAGCGACAGTAGGGATAGAAAACTGGCGTCGAGGCGCTCGGGCATAGGCGCAAATATTATAGGTCTGTTAGTTTTGTAGCACTATCTTAGCGCTTTTTCGGCCTATAATGAAAATTTTAGGATATTTGTTCTTCAGAGTTACCCTTGTTAAAGCCATATATAAATACAATAGCGAAGCCATATATTCCTTGACTTAACTCGCTACCAAAGAGCTCTGAATTGAAAAAACAATAGACAGCTAAAAGCAGTAGAAGCGATAAGCCCAGTGAGCTTTGGTAGCTCCTATTTTGCAGCGCAGTAGCAACAATAAACGCGAAGTATGCCATAAAGCCAATGAGCCCAACAATGCCGGCCCTAAGGGTGATGTTGAGATAAGTGTTGTGCGGGCCTGAGACCTCTGGGAATTTTTGATAGAGCGCTATGGGTTGCCCAAACATTAACCTCCCCTTTAGCTGTTGAATGTAGTGTTGCCAGATGTCGATCCTTTGTTCGCTTTCTAGCTGTGTGTCCAATCGTGACAGGATAATGTCAGAGTTACTGTACAGCAGTACTATAAAGACCATAGCCAGTGCCAGCGGCAGAGCTATTAGTTGCAATTTGCTGAACTGATGGTTTATTAGCCTGTTGCGTTCAAGAATGATGAATAGTACCAGTGCTGCGATACCACCAAGCCAAGCGCTTCTTGCACCAGATGCTACCCAGCAATGGCTCAGCAGTATAAGTACTGCTAGCCACAGCACAAGCTGGGCTAAGGTATTGGTCTTTATCAGTTTGGCAAAGCAAATAATCCAGGCCATCGCTAGCAGTGCACCAAATGGATTGGGGTTTGCCATTACACCTGACATTCTCGAATTCCATTTGGTAGTAAAAAAGGACAAATCGTGCTCTAGAACACCGCTGATGGCATAAATGACAGCTGAGCACAGAATAAATGTAGTTAAAGTTCTAAATTTTATTCTGAGTAGTTGGACAGTAAGTGCCAGGCTGGGGGGTAGTAGGCAGAGTCGCCAAAAAATTTCAAAGCTATCTTTGCTGATTTGGTAATCGCCCTCTGCTAGCTGTAGTAGTTCTCTTGTGAAAACAAACAGAACCAGCCCCAAGGTGGAATAAACAATAATGTGTTTATATTCTCTGAATAATGCGTTTCGGGTTTTCTGTACGAGCAAAATTGAAATTGGAATTAAGTATATGCTGAGTTGATAAGGGGCCCCCTTTAATGGGAAGCTAAAAAGCCAAAGGCCGAGCAAGGCACCAAGATAAACTTGGTGCCGATAAGATAGTTTGCTGTATTCGGTCGGCAAAGTGGTCGCCTTTATACTAATTGCTGGTGATGCTGGGGTAGCTTAGGAAATCATCGGCTGCATGGTGAATGCTATCTAAAATATACTGGCAAACCCTTTGGTTGTTGTAGTCGTTATGAGTTCGTTGCCAGCCTCTTTGTGCAAGTGTGGTTCTATAATTTTCATCCATTATCAGTTTTTCTAGCTGATTCATCATGGAGTCTTTATCGCTGAAGTATGCCACTTCATCTTCATTATAGAGTTTATCCATTCCCGGTGTTCGGGGTGTTAGGCAAGCAAGGCCGTTGCCGCAAATTTGAGCCATTCGGTCTGAGGAGTACAAGTAGGTGTTGGTGTACTGGCTGTAGTTTAGTCCTATGGCTGATCTGGAAAGCAGTTCAATAAACTCAGAACCGCTAGCTGCGGGGGTGTTTCCGATGCCGCGTACGCAGAAGTTAATATTTTTGAAAGTGTTGTTAATCTCTGCCACTAAAGCCTCTCGGTCGGGGGTGCTGCTAGCCATATAGCAAAGGTCGTATTGGCAATTTTGGGCAAAAGCTCTTCCGGTTTCTATGCTGGGGTCCACTATGTTGGGGATAAATTCAACTTTACAGTTGCGGTTGAGTTCTTTTAGTGGGTCGAGGACACTGCCGCCACTAGTAACAAAAAAACCATCCAGAAAAGGAAGCTTTTCTTCGACCCCTTTGCGCTGCCAGCTGAAGGTGGCGGTGTCAGCTGCTAGTGTATCTACATACCACATGGCGATCTTTACATCGGGGAGTAGCTCGCGTATGCGCTGAAGCGTTTCTGGGCTTACTATTTCGGTGTGGCTCAGTAGAACTAAATCTGGCTTAAGCTCATTGGCTATTGTAATTAGTTTTTTATTGAGTTTATTGATGCCGCCACGTTTGCTTCTAAATGGGCTTAAATAGCGCGCCAAAAATCGGTAGCTGGCGCTGTATACAAAGTGGCCATTTCTGATCATTCCGTTGCTTATTTTTCGATCTGTGGCGTAGTATCTACTGGCCCATTTTTGTTCATTGTAGTTGCAGATATGTAAGATTTTCATTCTCGACCCTTGAGAAGTAGGTACCCTAAACAGTGCCATCATAGCAAGGCTAATAGCGGATACCAAGGGTACCTCTGAATAACTCGGTGGCGCTCAGGCCTTGAGGCAAATGCGCTAGCAAGGCGCTCGCTCGAAGGCATGCTGGGCGCACGTTGAGAGTGAGCAACGCCGCTAGCGCATTTGTCTCAAGGCCCCGCAGAGCGGGCCCTAAAACGCATATCTGCGGTGCCCTAGTTTGGAATATTGACGCTGTTTTCATTTACTCGAATCGCCAGTGCGCCCGGCTTAGCTTGGATCGGTGGCAGGTCGCTGGCCTTTAGGGGGGTGGCGGCTTTGGTGGCTACCCATTGATGTGGGGGCAGCGGCGCGCCCGTTTCCAGGTGTTGCCACATTAGCTCCAGGGCCTGTTCATAGTAATGGTGTAGGGGGATAAAATCGGCGCTAAATTCGGCCAGGCCAAGCAGGGCGTCAAAGTGTTGGGCGCGGGCGATTTCGTAATAGCGCAAATTGTTGCGCGCGGGCAGTTTGTGTTGGCGCCAGGCTAGGTAGCCGCGGGCATTGTGATTGGCAATCACCAGGGCATCGTGCTCGCCTTGAATAATAATCGTGGGGGTGTTGTGCAGATCACCGCTGTGGGCAAGGGCGTTTATGCCGGCCTGGGTGGCGTTGCTGCGGTAGTATTCGCGCAGGCACAGCAAGCCGTTAAAGTGTGGGTCTAGTGGCTCGCTGTCGCTGCGCGGAATTGGCTTGCCGTTGTAGGCTAAGTTCAAGCCTGCGGTATTGGGCATGCCGCTGCTGAGGCCAAACAATTTATGGCGTGCGGCGGTTGGCATGGACGCGGCTTTGCCATCTTTAAAATGACGGTAGTCAAACCCGCAGATGGAGTCTTCGGCGCGAGCGCTGGCGTAGGCATTGCTGTAGCCAACCGCCACCGACTCCCACAGCTGATTGGCCTGGGCAAAGGCTTGCAGGCTGGGGCTGGGCAGTGCCAATCCCAGATTTTTCATGGCGCTGCGGGCCGCCTTGGGCAGGTCGCTAGCGCTGATAAATCCGGCGGCGGCCAAGTTGTCACAGCGTTTGCTCAGTTGCTTTTGCGCGACTGCCAGGGCCGGCATAAATACCGATTGGCCGGGGTTTACACCGGCCAGGGCGCAGGGTTGGTACAGGGCCTGTTCCAGCGCCATCGCCAAAATGTTTTTGCTGGGGCCGCGGTGGGGGTTGTGTTTGGATTGCACCGTGTAGCTAAAGTCCTGGGGTAAAACGATGGTTGGCTCGGAGGCGACAATGGCGTCGAGCCAGCCGTCGCTATTGAGCTCGCCGGCGCGCAGCACGCTATTGCCGCCATTGGAGATACTGGTGGCAATAACTCGGGTGTTGGCGCGGGTGTAATAGGCTTGGTTTTGGCGGTGGTGTTGGTTGAGCAGATAAAACGCCATCTGCACACCCTGCAGTGTGTAGTGCCCCCAGTGCTGTTCAATATTGCGGCCGCTGTGGGCGTGTTTGACGGCTACACGCAGATCGTCGGTCGGTGTTTGTTGAGCTTGTTGCAGGCGGCCATCGCCATCGTAGCTCTGGCCGCTATCTAAAAAGGTAAAGCCACTGCCGCTGCCTTTGTCGGTCAGAGCTACCGCGCAGCCGCGGCGCAGGCCCCAGTCGGCGGCGGTGCCAATCGCGCCCCAAACCCCGCGTGAACCCGATGAGGGGGCGGCGACAATACAGGGTTTGGCCGGGTTAAAGCTGGCCGGTACTTGAATCACATAATTGGCCAGCAGTTCGCCGCCTTTGCCAACTAAGCTAGAGTGGTATTCATCACCGGCGATAGGCGCTTGCCCTGGCCTGGGGCCGTACAAGCTGCCAAAACCAGCGGCGGCACTGGTACTGACAATGGCGCGGTAGTTGGTGTGTATGGCGCGTCGACGCAGCTCTTGGGCGCTGGGCGGCTCGCTCAGGGTGGGGCCGACTGGGTTGGCCAGGCCGCTGTGACCGAGGCCGGCGCTGAGCAGGTCGTCGTTGACCCCATCGACCACGCTGTGGCGAATGCTGCTGTGTTTAAATTTTAGCAACTGGGCTTCCATCGGTACCGCGGCGCCGCAGCTGGCGCCGATCAGCAGACTGCTTAGAGACAGTGGCAAAAGAGTTTTCATGGGTGTACCTATATTAACAGGGCGATCGCCAGTGCGGTGCCAATCAGCGGTACCACCACGGTCAGTGCACCCATGGGCCAGTAGGCATCCTTGTGGGTTTCGCCACAGATGGCGCGAATGGTGGTGACCACATAACCATTATGGGGCAGTGAATCCAGGGCGCCAGAAGAAATTGCAATTACCCGGTGCAGGGCCTCTGGGTCGACCCCGGCGTCGATATAGTGAGGGCCTAAAATGGGCAGGGCGATGGACTGGCCGCCCGAGGCCGAGCCGGTCAGGGCGGCGATGGTGGTGACCGCAATGGCGGCGCCGATCAGGGCATCGCCGGGGATACCGGTAATCGCATCTACCGCCATGGCAAAGGCCGGCGAGGCCTTGGCCACCGAGCCAAAACCAACCACCGCGGCGGTGTTACCAATGGCCAATAGAGCGCCTGTAGTGGCGGCGCCAATAGCCATCGATAAACTGTAAAAGCGATGTAGGTTCAACAGCCAGGCGGCGATACAGCCAGCTAATAGGGCCACAATCAAAGCGTATTTGCCGTAGGCTTCATGACTGAAAAAGGTGACGCCGAGCACCGCCAAAATCGGGATCATGGCGAGCAGGGGCGGCGGCAGGGGTTTATCGCTTGGTTCTTTATCTTCGTCGCGGGCGATAAAGCACTCGCCGGCGGCGATGGCTTTTTTTAGCATAAAGTGCAGCCATAAAAACCCCATTGCGGCCATCACTACGGCGACCACCGCGCTCACTTCCCAGGCCGCATAGGGGGAGGTGCCCAGGTGTTCGATCGGAATCCAGTTTTGAATTTCCGGTGAGCCGGCCGAGGTCATGGTAAAGGTGACCGAGCCAAACGCCATCACCGCCGGAATAAAGCGACGCGGTAAATTGGCCTGGCGAAACAGGCTGACGGCCATGGGATAGGCGGCAAAGGCCACCACAAATACCGATACGCCGCCGTAGGTCAGTACCGCACAGGCCAGCACCACCGCCAGGGCCGCATTGTGAGTGCCGATATGGCCGGTGATCCACTGGGCGATACTGTCGGCACTGCCGCTGTCTTCCATTAACTTGCCAAACAGCGAGCCCAGCAAAAACATAAAAAACCAAGCTGCCACAAAGCCGCTAAAACCGTTCATATAGCTGGTGACATAGCTGACGGCGGTTTTGTCTGTTGGCGGTGGGAACATTGCCAGGCCACTGCTAACGGCCACAATCAGGGCGCACAGGGGGGCGGCGATTAATAGGTTCATTCCGCGAATGGTGAGAACAATAAGTAGGGTGAGGGCAAAAATCAGCCCGATCATGCTGAGCATAGGGTTTCCTAGCGCTGCGGCGCTTTTTATGAATATACCCGGCGGCTTTATTTTAATTTGCCGCGCCGGTTTCTAATGCGGGCATTGTTTCTCGAATGGGGTAGGGCAGGCCATCATACCTTGGTATAGAGGCCAGACCTGCGCAGATGCAGTAGAGTGCGCCCCATAACTGATAAATTCATAAAAACACCATAATAAGATAGGAATGAGACGATGAAACAGCGTTCATTTGCTAAACAGAGCTTCGCCCAAGCCCCTTTCCCCCTGACCATATTGGCCGCTGCCTGTGTAACTGCCGGCTACACTCCGCTGCTGCACGCGCAAGAGAAGATAGCCTTAGAAGAAGTGACGGTGACCGCCCAGCGTCGTGAACAGTCGCTGCAAGATGTGCCGGTAGCCGTTACCGCCTTTGACGCCGACGCCCTGGCCGAAGCCGGTACCTCCACCATTGTCGACCTGCAGCGCTCGACCCCCAATACCACCTTGCAGGTGAGCCGCGGCACCAACAGCACCCTGACCGCCTATGTGCGCGGTATTGGCCAGGCCGACCCACTGTGGGGCTTTGAGCCAGGTGTGGGCTTGTATGTAGACGATATTTACTTTGCCCGTCCCCAGGCCGGGGTGTTGGATGTTTACGATGTTGAGCGTATCGAAGTGCTGCGCGGCCCCCAGGGCACCCTGTACGGTAAAAACACCATCGGTGGAGCGATTAAATATGTGACCAAGCGTCTCACCGGCGAGCCTGAATTTGAGGTGGGTGTTAGCTTGGGCAGCTATGGCCAGCGGGATATTAAAGTTTCTGGTCAGTTACCGCTGATTGAAGATACCCTCAATATGGGCGTGGCCATTGCCAGCCTAAACCGCGATGGTTTTGGTACCTTTTTACAAACTGGTGCTGAAAACTACAATAAAGACATTCTGGCCGGTCGCTTTAGTTTGGAGTGGACCCCCAGCGAAGATTTGTTTGTGCGTTTGGCGGCGGATAAAACCGAAGATGATTCCAATGCAAAAGGTGGCCACCGTTTAACCCCAAGCTTACTGGTACCTGGCGAAGTGACTAACGATATCTTCGACAGCAATGCTGATATGGATACGAATAATGAGGTCAGCAGCAGCGGCGCCTCGCTGACGATAGAGTGGGACCTAAACGAGCAATACACCTTTAAGTCGATTACTTCCTATCGTGAAGGAGAGACCTTTACCAATATCGACTTTGATAATACCTCGTTTGCTTCCCTGCATGTCCCAGCTATCTATGATGATAATCAGACCACTCAAGAGTTGCAGTTAAACTATACCACTGATGGCCTGGCAGTTGTCGGCGGTTTGTACTATTACAAAGGCAATGCCGCGGGAGTCTTTGATGTGTTGCTGGGTGCGTTTGATGGGGCGGTAGCGGCCTTTGGTGATGGCGCAAAGTTCAATGCGGTAACTGCAGGTAATGTCGATACCGAAAGCCTGGCGGCATATATTCACAGCACCATTGACCTAAGTGAGCGGGTGTCGCTGACTTTGGGTGCTCGTTATACCCGTGATGAGAAAGAGGGCACTGTGTATCGCGCCCAGCAGGCGGTGTTAAATAACTCGCCACAGCTCGGGGGCACAGAATTGTTCAACTTACGAACATTAACCGACTACAACAACGACGATACTTGGTCTGAATTTTCACCCCGAATAAGTGTTGATTACGCTATTACAGATGACGTGCTGCTTTATGCCTCTTACTCCGAGGGCTTTAAATCAGGTGGCTTTGATATGCGTGGTGATGCCAGCGCCCTACCCAGTACGGTCGATGGTTACGCCCCTGAAACTGTGGCCACCTGGGAGCTTGGTGCAAAAACTGAATTATGGGACGGGCGTCTGCGCTTGAATGCTGCCTTGTTCCACAGCGATTATAAAGATGTTCAGGTTACCGTACAGCAATCTGCTGATGGCGGCTCGAACTTTGTCAGTGCGGTACTCAATGCCGGTAAAGCGACGATTGCCGGAGGTGAAATTGAAGCGGTGGCGCAGTTGACCGAAGGCCTGCGAGCGGAGTTTACCCTGGGTGTGCTTGACGCTGAGTTTGACGAAGTAATCTCTGGCGGCGTCAATGTGGCCGATCAGTGGGAGTTTGCGAATACCCCAGACCTGACGGGCTCGCTGGCTCTTAATTACTTTACTAATTTAGGCGATAACGGCAGCTTAGTGGCCCGTACCAGTTACGCCTATCGTGCTGAAACTCGCATCTTTCCACAGGCCGCATCCATGGTCGATGAAGATTCCTACTCCTTGTGGGATGCTTCGGTAATATGGACGGCGGCCAGTGAACAGTGGAGTGTTGGCCTGCACGGCAAAAATCTCAGTGATGAAGAGTATCGTGTCGGTGGCTACAATTTTGCAAACCTCGGTCTGGAATCTTCGGTTATCGGTTACTACGGCGACCCCCGCACCTTTAGCCTGAGCGTTAACTACAAAATGTAATATCGGGGCAGCACCTGCTGCCCCGGCTCCCTTGTATTGCTATCCTCTGATCGATCCTACTATTACCCGGGCCTCTGGCCCGGGGCCTTTTAGGCTTGCCTGCCACTTGCCCCCCTGTGCTATGATCGGCCCATAACAATAATGGTTAGGGTTATGTTTAAGCCAGTTCATCAGCTACTGCTAACACTGTGTATGTGCCGGCTATTGGCAGCTGCGCCCCTGTGGGCCAGTGAGCTAGAGGTGATTTATGTCGATATGCCCCCCTATACCTATCTCGATAAGAATGGCCGTGCCAGTGGCAGTTTAATTGATATTTCCCGCCGGGCGCTCCAAGCAGTGGGCCAGCCACACCGTTTTACCCAGGTACCCCTGGCTCAATTACAGGCTCGCAGCCGCAGCGGCGATTTGGGTATGGTGCACCTGATTGGTGCTTTCCCCATTCCCAAGCAGAGCCTGAGTTTTGGCGAGCGACCGCTGAGTTATTTGCGTTTAACGGTTTACTACCGAGATGCGGCACCGCTTAAACATATGGCGGATTTGCGCGGGCGCGAGGTGATCTTAGTGCGTGGCTATACCTATGGGTATCTGCGCGATTATCTGCAAATACCCGAGCAGCGGGTCAATTTAATCTTGGTGGATAACCATCGGCAGGCACTGGCCGCGCTGCGGGCCAAGCCCGGCCGCTACCTGATTAATTATCAAAAACCCTTTGAGTTTACGGTAGGCGCCGGGGTGGTCGCTGGGCTGCAACATTATTTATTGTCAGAAATTCCAGTTTACTGGGCGCTGCAAAAAAACTATGCCGATTTATTGCCAAAGCTTGAGCGACAGCTCGATTGACGGTTTTGCGCAAAAAGAATTCTATTTTATCCTGAAAAGTCATAAACTTGTTGCGCGTATCGCGTACTATTAAAAAATGGCCACCCCGCTATGGTAGCGGCAACAAGAGCCACAGAAAGCCGCCTAAGAAAACCTTTTTAAGGTTTTTAAAAGAGCGGCACCACAACTTAGGGTAAATTTATGGATTACGAAGCTTGGACCGTCGCCGCTGACGGCCGTTCTGCCAGCCATGTCAGTGGCTGGGTCATTAGTGTTCAAGGGGACCCCTCACAACCCCACGAAGTTAATCCGGGTAGCCTGCCAGGGGGTATCGAGCCTTTGCAGCAAGCGCGCCTGTTGCGCCACGGTATAGAGGCCATCGCCAAGGCCGCTAAGGGCAAGCCGCGGGCGGCTGAGCGGGCCAAGCAGCTCAGCCAACAATTCGCCAGTGACCCCAAGCGCCAGCGCAAGCCCAAGCTCTCATTAAAGCCTAAGGCTACAGAGCCGGTTTAACCGACTCTGGGCAGCGGGCTTGCTCAATCGCTAAACCGGCTCGTCCTTGGCGCCGCCAAACCAATCCAGTAATTGGGGCAGCAGGCGAGCGAATTGGTGATGCAGCAGGGCGAAGTCCGCATCGAAGCGAGCTTGATTGTCGCCGCCACTGGCCTCTTCGGCCTCGCTCAGCAGCTGTTCTGAGAACTTCAGTCGCTTTAGACTTAAATCGTCGGCCAGTACCAGTTGCAGAGAGTCCTGCCAGTTTAGGGCCAGTTTAACCACTTGCTTACCGGCCAGTAGGTGCTGTTCTATCTCGTCGCTGAGCAAATCCTGATTTTTACAGCGGATTATACTGCCCGCCTCGCCCGCTTCACGCAGTTCGCACTCTTGTCCCAGCACAATATCGTCGGGCAGGCCCTCGCCGCGCAGCCACTGGCTCATGACAAGTGCCGGCGAATCCGCCACCTGGGGCAGCTGCAGGGGCAAGCTGCCGAGGCTGTCGCGCAGCAGTTTAATCAGATTTTCGGCCTTGGCGTGGCTGCTGGCATCGACACAGAGCCAGTGATTTTTGGTGTCCACATAGGCGTATGTGTGGCTGCTGCGAGTAAAGGCCTGGGGCAGACAGTCGTGCACAATTTCCTCTTTCAGGTTTTGCTGCTCTTTGCGGTAGACTTTGCGCTGCTCGCGCTCTTCAATCAGTGCTACCCGCTCGGCCAGTTTTTCTTTGACCACCGCTGTGGGCAGTATTTTCTCTTCTTTGCGCGCGCACAGCATAAAACACGCGCCGCCCCAAAAGCTCAATTGCTCGGCGCCGTTTAGCGGCGCAACCCAGCCGTATTGGCTGGGCTCGCGCTTGCCACAGGGGCTAAAGGCCTGCTCGGCCAGTTGTTGTTGCAGTTGGTTTTCATCCCAGCTGATAGCGGGGCTCAAACGGTAAAACAGGCAGTTCTTAAACCACATTGAGAGGTGTTCCTTGTAAAGCTTACAGCAGCTGCCAGGGTGGCAGCTTGGTGACCGCGGCGGCCAGCATCAAGCCAAATACAGCGATGGCGGCGAGACTGGCCCAGGCGCGTGCGGCGCGGCTAAAGCGGGGTTTTAAGGCCACCGTGCCAAGGCCGATATAAACCAGCAGTAATACAATTTTGCTGGCCAGCCAAGGCTGCTGGTGGGGGGATAATTTTAGGCTAAAGGTCAGCGCCAGCGCGCTGAGCAGTAGCAGGGTATCGTTGATATGGGGCAGTATTTTTACGCCCCGTTGCTGCAACATGGCCGAACCGGATAGCGACCAGTAGGCGCGCAGCACAAAGCCGCAAAAGCTCAGGCTCACAAACAGTAGGTGGGCGTGCTTTAGCTGGGG
>JAOXRV010000031.1 GCA_025800435.1 Cellvibrionaceae bacterium
GATCGACTTTGCGATTGTTACCGTCGCATTCGTGGCGCTGCACCTTTGGCGCATGCCTGCTATGTGGGTGATTTTATTCTGCATCATATGTGGAGTGTTGCTCGGTCTTTGAGCTCAGCTGGCGCTAGTTGCTAGTGGTGACTGGTGCTTCCGCAGCCCTCTGGTAGTGATTAGATTGGCCATTTTGCCAGAGGGTCATCGCACATGAGCGCATATAATAAGATTCGACTCCCACAGTGGGCCGAGCCAAATACCATAATCGGTTCTGGCCATGACATTCGCACCAGCGAAAACGGTCTGTTAAACAGCTTTTATGGCAGCCTAGAACACGCCTCACGCTTTGCTTGGCTTAATGCCGGCCGCACACTGATCGATAAAACCTATATTAACCTCTTGTGGCAAGCCATTGGCTTACATCTCGGGGGGCGCACCAGCGATGAACTTGCCCGAGAACTCGACAGCTTCATCCGCACGCATATTGCTCCGCGTTGGGATGATCTAGAGGAGTGGAATCCAGAGCAACAACAGCAGCGGGTGAGTGAGCTCGTCGATATACTGGCTGGCGTCTTGGGCGGCCAAGATCCGCAGCGCGAGGCAAGTTGGCTGCTTTTTTACATGCTGCCACAGCTCCCTGTGTTTCCATTGTGGGCGAGCGATATCGGCACATACGCCGAGCACCATACCGCGTGTCGCGCTCACTTCTCACACCACCTGCCAACCTTCTATACGCCTGCACCAAAAGCGGCCGTTGGCACACCAGACGAGCGCTGTGCTATCGATCAAGCGGTGAAGATGGGCGATTGGTGGCAGCGCCGCTGCTTTATCGCACAAGCCATGCCAGTCACATTAGACTCACAGATAAGCTAAGAGGACACCGCCAGCGATTACTAAGCTGGCGGTATGATCGGATTAAGCGCTCAAGCGATGCTCAAATGGGTCGTGTGGTGCTTTGATATCTCGCAGCGCGACAACCAGCTGCGTGCGATTCTCGATGCCAAGCTTGCGT
>JAOXRV010000042.1 GCA_025800435.1 Cellvibrionaceae bacterium
CAGACCACTTGGGTCAGTTCGTCTTCCCCACCAGCCACCTGGCACACCCGCAGTTTATCCGCATCCGGGTGCTGCTCAATCGAGATAATTTCGCCGACCACCACTTTGCTAAATTCACCGGCCACGGGCTCTAGGGCGTCAACTTCCAGGCCGGCCATGGTCAGTTGCTCTACCAGCTCTTCGGTGGTGATATTGGGGTTAACCCACTCGCGCAACCAGCTTTCTGATACTTTCATGGTTTGCTTTCTTCCAAAAATTCTCTGAGTTTAGTTATGCTTGACGACTTAAAACTGCTTTAAAAAGCGCAGGTCGTTTTCAAACATCATGCGCAGGTCATTAATGCCATAGCGCAACATGGCTAGGCGATCGACGCCCATACCAAAGGCAAAGCCCGAGTACACTTCGGTGTCGATGCCGCTCATTTCAAACACGTTGGGGTGCACCATGCCGCAGCCTCCCACTTCTAGCCAGCCGGTTTTGCTGCATACCCGGCAGCCGTCACCGCCACAGCTGGTACACTGGATATCCATCTCGGCCGAGGGCTCGGTAAAGGGGAAGTAAGAGGGGCGAAAACGCACATCTACATCTGCTTCAAAAAACGCCCGCAGAAATTGCACCATGGTGCCTTTTAAATCCGCAAAACTGATATTTTTATCCACTACCAGGCCTTCCACTTGGTGGAACATGGGCGTGTGGGTTAAGTCCGAATCGCAGCGGTAGACGCGGCCGGGGCAGATAATGCGAATCGGCGGCTCTTGGCTTTCCATGGTGCGCACTTGTACCGGCGAGGTGTGGGTGCGCAGTACGTGGCTGGCATCCACGTAAAAGGTGTCGTGCATGGCACGGGCCGGGTGGTGGTCGGGAATATTAAGCGCGCCAAAGTTGTGGTAATCGTCTTCTACCTCGGGACCTTGCTCTACGCTGTAACCGGCCACGGTAAACAGTTCTTCAATCCGCGACATGGTGCGGGTTACCGGGTGTAAACCGCCCTGTTCGTCGCGTCGGCCCGGCAGGGTTACGTCGATGGTTTCGGCGGCCAGCTTGGCGTTAATGGCGGCGCTTTCCAGGGCAGTTTTTTTGTTGTTAATCTGCTCTTGGACTTCTTGCTTGGCCTTGTTAATTTCGGCACCGGCGGCTGGGCGCTGTTCGGCGCTGAGTTTGCCCAGGCCTTTTAGCAGGGCGGTAATTTCACCTTTTTTACCCAGGTAATCTACCCGCACCGCATCCAGCGCGGCCATGTCTTCGGCTTTTTCTACAAGTTCTAGCGCTTGCTGTTTAAGCGCTTGTAGGTTTTCCATTGGGCTCTCCAATGTTTAAGTTCGTAAATTCTTTGGTTCGTTTAAGGTGGCTTCTACACCGAGCCTTGGGGCGGGGCCTTGCTTCTGGGGGACGCATAAATCCGTGGACTCGCGCCATCCAGTCACTCGGCCTACGGCCAAGCCCAAATTCGCTCCTGGCGAATTGGTCATGGAGCTCTCGTCCGCCATCCCTGGCTCCCAAGCCCCCAGAAGCAAGGCCCCACCCCAAGGCTCTACCTTTTACGCTGCATTCATTTCTGTGCCGGCATGTCGTTAATCTTGCGATTGCTGGCTTTTCAATTCTGCTATTTTCTCGGGCTCATCAATTACAAACACCGTTTTAATCGCCAAGCCCTGTTCGGTTTTGCGTATTAAATAGCGGGTTGTGGCCCGGTATAACTCAACATTTTTTGAGTTATTAAACTGCCAAATAATCGTTACAAGATTTAAACAGCTTGATATTGAATAACTATC
>JAOXRV010000066.1 GCA_025800435.1 Cellvibrionaceae bacterium
CCCCACTGATCAAACCTATGTAAAATGTAAGCTTGAGGGGTGGGGGTGCTTTCGCAGTGACTAGGCTTCTGACCAATTTGATTGGAGCAAATTTGGGCTTGGCCGCAGGCTGAGCACCTGGATGGTGCGAACCCATGAAACGGGGGTCAGCTGCTGGATGCAGCGTTTTTGGAACGGAGAAAGTACCCCCCACCCCTCAAGCTGGGTTTTGTTGCTAAAGTTTCTAACTCCTAGCCTTTTCAAATCCAATACCTATATTCCAATTTATTGGCGCTTTTTACCTACTGTTGCCCAATTATCATCCAAGATAATTGGGCAACCACGCTCGCTGCGCGCCGGCGTAGAAGTGCGATTCTACTTGGCACTACGCTCGCGCTACGACATCCTGTCGAGACTAGCCCTCGCCCTTGCGAATCCAATACCGATACTCCAATTTATTGGCGCTATTGGTTTGCTCGGTTTGTTGGAGGAGTTGGTGGCCGAGAAAATTACAGAACTTGGGGATGTCCCTAGTGGTTGAAGGGTCGGTGGCGATCACTAGGATCACCTGGCCTACTTGGGTTTCACGCACGGTTTTGTGCAACATCATCACCGGTTCTGGGCACAGAAGCCCGGTGGCGTCTAGGGTGTTATCAGCATCTAAATCTGGTTTACTCATCAAGGTATTGTCCAACTTTATGGCTGCCTTGTCATCCGATTAACGGCACCGATAAACCCAGCACATCCAATACGATCGACTACACTGTAACTGTGCCCTGCAACTACATCGTGCAAGCACACTTGCCAGGGCAGATTTTGCCCCGGCAGGTAAATAGGTAAACCGGAGATTTTCTCTTTGTCGCTACTGAAAGACCTAACCATCAACCGGCCGGATATTTTTAGCCGCCACAGTTTAGAGCTGAGCTTTAAACTGCTGCGTCACCGCGAGCCGGCCCTGGCCTTAGAGGTGCAGAATATACTCGCCGGCAAGACCAGTGATGCCCCCAAGGCGCGTACCCTGCCGCCCCACTTAAGCCGCCACTGCGAGTTCTTTATGGTAGCGGTTGACCCCGTTGTTGTGGGCCAAATCATCTCATCCCTAACCCTGGTAGGGCGCAATATTATTGAACAAAAAGACGTACGCCCCAGCCGTAAAGCTATTATTTTATCTCTGTTAGAAGAGTGGATGGGGCTGGTGGAATGGATGATCAGCGAATCCGAACAGAGCTTCGCCCAAGCTTGATAGGGCAGCTGTTCAAAAGCACTGAAATTGCGTAGTATTTGCGCTGAACACACCCATCAGCCTTAAGGAATACTGGCAATGATTCATGTATTAATTGAACGCCATATCGGCGAAGACTTGGATTCCACCTACGAGGAAATGGCCCGCTCTACCCTGCACTACGCCTATCAAGCCCCCGGCTTTATCAACGGCGAGACATTTTACGATTTGCACCAGCCCAACCACCACTTTGTGCTGTCTAAGTGGCGCACCCTCAGTGATTGGCAGCGCTGGTTTCACAGCGATAAGCGCCGCAGCATGATGAGCCAGCTGGCCGCCGTGCTGGATGGCCCTGAGAAGATCACCCTGTTAGAGCATTAATTTATTGGCTAAAGTCGAAATCGTCCCAGCCCGCATCGGGCTGGGCCTGCTGTTGTTGCTGCAACTCACGCAGCTGGGCTTTGCTTAATAAATTGACCGATTCACTGGCCTCGTCGTAGCTAATACTCGCCTCGCCGCGCTCCAGCTGCCCCTGCAGTTGGCTAATCTTTGCCTCCAGGCTGGCCTCTTGCACACCGTAATCAGTGCCCTCGCGGTTGACGATGGTTTCTAATAGAGCCCGCAAGGTCGCGGGCTCCAGCTGCCGGTGCGGGATGATCACTTGGCGGGTTTGATAAACTTCAAAGTCATGCGATCACTCTCGCCAATGGCTTTGTACTTGGCCTGGTCTTGCTCGCCCAGGGCCAGGCGCGGTGGCAGTGTCCACACACCCTTGGGGTGCTTGGCGCCATCTTTATCGTTGGCATTAATTTCACTGGCGGCCAAAAATTTAAAGCCCGCCTGCTTGGCCAGATCCAGTACATGGTCTTCGGTCACATAGCCCGATTTAGTCATGTCTTCAAGGCTGGTGCCCGGCTTGGCCCGGTGCTCAACCACACCCAAGATACCGCCGGGTTTTAACATGGCATAAAATTCGGCAAAGGCCTTTTCGGCATAGCCGGCCTTCATCCAGTTGTGTACATTGCGGAAGGTCAGCACCCGGTCGGCCTCGCCTTTAACGGTATTGGCCGAGTTCGGTGGGAAAAAGGCGCTCAGCTTAGTTTCGCCGTAAACCTCGGGCTCAGCTTGCATTTTATCTTTAAACTTAGCCAGGCTGCGGCTAAAGTAATTGACACCGGAATTGGGGTCAAAGTGGGCAGCATAATAAGTGCCCTTACCCTTTATATAAGGGGCCAGAATCTCGGCGTACCAGCCGCCACCTGGCCAAATTTCCACCACAGTTTGCTCTGGTGCCAGCTCAAAAAAGTCCAGGGTTTCGGCCGGGTTGCGGTACTGGTCGCGGGCGCGATTGGCCTCGCTGCGGTGCTCGCTGTCCAGCAGTTTTTCAACTCCGTGGTCGCCGTGGCTAAAGGCTGGGGCCGCCAGCCCCAAAGCCAACAAAGGGGTGGCAATCTTAGCCAGGATGGTCTTGGTTTTAAACACTAACATTATGGGTCTCCGTACTTGACCTGATAGACGGCCCAAGCCTACCCTATATGCAAGCTATATCCAACCATGTTTAAACCGGATAAAACCTATGGAAACCTGCTTAGTGCTCACCATTATCAGCGATGATCGCCCCGGCGTTGTCGAGCGTCTCGCCACCGTTATTGAAAGCCACGGTGGCAACTGGCAAGAGAGCCGAATGGCCCACCTAGATGGCAAGTTCGCCGGCATCTTGCGCCTGACCGTCGCCAGCGAGCAAACCCAGCCCCTAAAAAGTAAATTGCAGGCACTGAGCGACGAAGGTATTCAGGTACTGTTGAGTGAAGGCCAAAGCAGCGCGGCACTAGAGCACAAGCAAGTAAAGATCAGCGCTATCGGCCCAGACCGCCCCGGAATTGTGCTTGAGCTTTCCAAAGCCTTCGCCCAGCGCCAACTCAATGTGGGCCAGTTGGATACCGATTGCAGCAGCATGCCCTGGTCTGGTGACCCCCAGTTTGAGGCCCACTACCAACTGCAAGTGGCCAGCGACAGCGACCTGGACGAACTGCAAGATACCCTAGACACCATTGCCGATGATCTGGCTTTGGATATTCAAATCGACTAGCGCGGCTCTGAATAACTCGGCGATGCTCAGCGATGAGCTTAAGGCACTTCGCGCCAATAGATAATCCGATCGTGCCCGCGCTGGTTGCCAAAACGATAGCGGGCGCGCGGTAAACTAGGGTCGCTGTGGTCGCCATCTTGGTTCCAGTCAAACCGCAGCCAGGGGTAGGCCGTTAAATCCACATCCACCTGAAACTCACCCTGGCGACCGGGGGCGCTAAAGTAATGGCCCGCGTCACCTTCATCAAAGTAAATGCTTTGGCTGTCCAAATTGGCGTATTCGCCGCGGCTGCCAAGTGCAGTGGTGCGGTTGGCATCAACATCGATACTGCCCCGGCCAACATAGGTGATATCACTGCGCTGAATACGCGAGCAGGTGTCCTGTTGGTTTTTAACAAAGGCATTACCGGCAAACGACTCCAGCCAGAAGTTAACCCCCAGGGGTTTGTTCTCTGGCCCCTGGGCACTGTCTAAGCGCAAACGCGAATAATAAAAATCTGAGCTGCCCAGCAGGCGGTGATCGTTCGCAGCATCACCCTGCCAGTTGAGGTCGAGCTCAGCCGGCCCCAGCCTGGCGCCGTCTTGGTCGATCAGCTCAAGGCCTATCAGGACGTCTTTTAACGGCGCCTCGGGCTCGCTGCCGCGATTAAGCTTCAGCTTTGCCAAATACTGCAGCTGGGCATTCGCCTGCCAGGCAAATTGCTCTTCGCTAATACTAAGGCGGGAACCGAGCAAATTACCATCGGCACTCTGCAGACGATAGTGACGCTGCCCCAGGTTATTGCGCAGACGGATAAACGCATCCCGATACCCATCGGTAACGGCACCGCTGGCGTTGCGCGCGGTGAGGGTATAGCGCAATTGAAACTCCTGCCCCATATGGCTAAAGTTGGCGCCATCGCGGGTACAGGCCGGCTCTAGCTGTATTGCCTGCATGGTAAAATGGTCGGGGATAAAACGCCCCACATGGCCCGAGCGCCCGTGAATTAAGCTCAAGCGGGCCTGGCTTAAACCCAAATAGCTGGGCAGCTGGGCGTTGATTTCCATCAGCCCGACATTAGAGTAGGCAACACTCAAATTAGTCGCGCGGCCAGCGCTGAAGGCACTGACACGGGTATCGCCGCTAAGCTGCGAGTGATTGAGCGGCGTCGGCAAATAACTCACTGCCTGTAAATTAACCTGAGCGCCATCGCGCCCATTGCCAAAGCTAGGCAATACTGGGTTGTTGCTTAAGTCGGCATTATTCGAGGGATTGGTATCATTGTGGTTATCGGCCACGCCGTTGTTATCGCTGTCGCTACTGGCCAACCAACCCACCGCGCGCAGCTCCATGCCAAAATTTTCGCCGGCTTTTTTAAACGCCGGGCCATTGGACCAAGTGGCAGTAGGCGGGCCATAAACATACAGGTAAAAGCCCAGTGGCCGGGCCACAATATCCGCACTGCTGCCGCTTAAATCGCGGTCGCTAAACTGGCGCGAAGTATCGCGAATGTGCAAGGCATAGCGGCCGACATCGCGGGCATCTAATAAAAATCGCGCGCGGCCACCACTGAAGTTTAAGTTTATATTTTTAAATTGCGCATCGAGCTGGGTATTAACGCCGGCTTGCGACAGCAGCGGCGCCGCCCCACCCGGGTCATCGGCATGGCGCTGCAAGGCCATTTGCACCTGCTGGCGATTGTAGCTGCTAACGACGCCACACTGGTTATTACTGGGGTCTTTCTTCACCAGGCTCACATTTACCCCGTGGCGCCGAAAGGCGATAAGATCCGCATCGCTGCCACCGTCCAGCTCAAACACAAAGGCATTATCCGCAAAGCTAATATCGCCGCTGCTGCGGCTGACCGCCGCCGCCGTGTCCTCTGCGGTGACTCGCAGAGTATCGACGTGCTCGTTACTTAGCAACAGCTGCACTTGGCCGTAGTCACTGCGATTAAACTGGTAGCTGGCCCGGCCGCTGTTGGCGGGGCCAGGGCTTAAGCGGCCATTGTCATTGAGCATCGACCAGTTACCGCGGCCGCTGCTGGTACTTAAATTCACCAGGCCTTCGTAATTTTGTTTAATTATACCGCTGCGATCGAGCGCGCTAAGGGTAAACGCATGGGGGGCGCAAACACTGGCCTGGGCTTGGCTGTCAATGCGATAGTCATCCAGTTCATGGCTGAGGTCGGTGGTGACACGCAGATTGTCAATATGATAGCTGCCAGCGCTACTACGATTGTTTAACAGCAAATAGTTAAGCCCGGGCCGCACTGCAGAGGCGGGAAACGTATGGCGAATATGGAGTACCGCCCCATCATCCACACTGCCCGAGTGTAAACTCGTGGTGTACCAAGGGGAGAAGCCAAAATACAACTCCAGTGATGCCGAACTCAGTGATTGGCTGAAAGAATCATCCCCCGCGCGCAGCCAAAATGAAATAGTGACGCTTTGGGCATTACTCGGTAGCGACAGCGCGTGGCCCATATAGAGCCCCGCGGGTAATTCTGCTGCCAAGCCACGCTCTACTTTACGAGGATCCGATTGCAATGAGAGTATGGTGGAAGAATACCAGTTTCGATTAAAACGCGCCGGGTCATCAAAGTTATCAAACAGTAATTCGACCGCCTGGGCCGAGCCAGCGGCGCACCACAACAAGCACCACAACAAATAACGCAACATTAGGGCTCTCCCGGCAGATAGGCGCTGACCGCTATCGTGCGGCTGGCATCATAGGGCGCTTGGCCACACATACCTTTGCTCGTAATAATGTAATAGCTGGCATTGTTGGGGCTGCCGGCGCGCTGCTGGCAGCTCAAACTCGCACTGCAGCCCTCAAGCCCAGCAGTACTGTAACTGATTTGCGCAGTATTCAGCTCGGTGCAGTAGCCGTCACTGTCGCTGCGGTTTGGCTCGGCGCGCAGCAACAGATAGCTGAGCGCGTAGTTGGCGCCACTGTCGGCGGCGTAATAGGCCCGCTGACTGTACAATTCTTGCATCGCTATCAGCGGCACAGTGGCGCTGCTACGGCTTAAGCCCAATGCCAGCGCGGCCGCAGCAATCAGCAAAAACAGCGCCACCGGCAACACAAAGCCCGCTTGATCACGGGCTGGATTTTTTAGCTTAGGGAACATTTCGAATCACCACCGTATCGGACCCGACCAGCTGCATACGCCCGGCTTGGAAATTAAATTCGAGCGCTATCTGCGCAGCCCGGTTGTGGGGCTGGTTGTACAGGCGAAAGCCACCGCCTACCATGTCTACCTTGGGGTCGATCAAATCACCTGGGGCGCTAGGGCTAAAGCCACTAGCGCTCGGGCTGCCGATATTGGCATAGTGATACAGAGCGCCCTGGTAGCGGCAGATGGCCTGGGGCTGGCCGACAAAAAACAGCCGGCGATTATTGGCCACCCGCACAAATTGCATCGCGCGCGCCAGCACCACTGGGTTGGCGCCGCCACTGCTCGGGCTCGCCAGCGGCGCCAAAGCAGCGCCGCTATAAATCTCAGACTGATCGACCCCCCCAGCCACCACATAGTGGGCCTGGCCGCGATCAATCTGGTAGTCGAGTAACTCAAGCCTATTACTGGGCGCCGCCTGATTATCGTTATCGGCCAGCGCTTGGGCTAATAAGCCGGCGCCAACCACCGGCAAGAAAGCGACACAGTTACCGTCACTGCTGAGCCGCACACTATTGGGCAGGGCGTGCTGCAAATGGCGGCTGATAATATTGAGCGACAAGCGCGCCCGGCTAAACAGGTCCAAACGCTGTTGAGTATCTCGATGGCCTTCCATCATATTGGCAATATAGCCGCTGCCCATGCTCGCCAGCACCGCCACTATCACAATCACCGCGACCAACTCGACCAGGGTAAACCCCTTTTGCGACGCCATCAGTAATTGCCTCGATAGCTGGCCAAAGTAACTTCAGCGCGACCGCTGCGCGCGGTGACCGAGATCAAACGCAGCTGTCCGCCGCCGCTGGCGCCGCTAACCGCAAAGCCACCGCCCTCAGTTACCTCAACTTCAATTTGGCAAGCGCGGGCACTGTTATCCAGCTGGCGGTGATAATCGCCGACATCATCAAGGCCGCTACTGCTGACAATCGGTGCGCAGGCCTGCGCGCCGGCTTGGCCGCTGCCACACGCGGGTAAACCGCCGACGGGGGTATTATTAGCAAACGGACGCAGCGAGATCTCATCCAACTTGGCCTTGGCACATTGCAGCGCACGGCTTTGCTCGATCGGGCTGATGCTGTTACTTGCAGAGCGCGAAAAGGACAGCGTCAGCGCCCCCATCACAGTCGCAAGCACCACGATCAGCACCACCAATTCAAGCAGGGTAAAACCCTTGGCAGGCTGGATATTCGACAGCTTGGCTCTCATTGTGTTATTCATATTTGGCAGTTTCGATTCGCAATTTCTAACCGACAAACCCGATTGCTAAAAGCTAATTGGCAACGCCGGTGGCCGCCACCGTGATCGTCGCCGAGGCCTGACCCAGGCGCATAGTTAATACCACGGGGCTGGCCCGGCCCAACTTATCGAAGCGGATACTGGTCGCATTAAGCTGCACACCATGGCCCAGCTCAAGCGGGTATTGAGTGTTACCCAGCAGTAAACTGCTGCCACTGTCACGCACATCGATACGATTGGCGCTGCTCACAAACTCTATACTGCGGCCAGCTCCGGCCTTGGCCATGGCCAAGTGCTGAGCGCTGCGCAGGGCGAGCAAGACCTGATCGCGGCTGGCCTGTAACACTTGCACCTCGGACTTGCGCCCCAGGCCCTGGGCCGATATTGCCAATACCGCCACCACAATCATTACCGCGACCAGTTCAATTAAGGTAAAGCCTCGCTGGGTGCGTGCCGGCAAGGTTTGCTGCATCACGCCCGACTGTGCTGGCACCGCCATTGATTTAGTCGACGCTTTAGTTTGCCACGCGATAGGCAGTAAAGGTAGCGTCTGGCTCATCGGCATCATTGCTGTCATCGTCATCCGAATCAAAATAAACTGTGCACTGGGCCGAGTCGCCCTCGCCGCTGCCGATTGTCGCCGATATGATTTTATAGCGTGCATTGGGCAGGCCACCGTCGAGCAGTGCCGCGGCATCGGTGCAATTTGTCACATTGGCAACCGCCGTGGGCGTGGTCAGGCCAGCATCGTCGGCCAGGTTATTGGCGTGATTGAGGGCCGAGGCACTACCGAGGCCGCCGGCCACACCCAGCACCGCAGACTCTTCCGCAGCAGTGGATAGGTCGACAAACTTCGGCAGCGCAGTGGCCGCCAAAATACCGAGAATGACAATGACTGCCACCAATTCAATTAAAGTAAAACCACTTTGTTGCTTTTTCATAACGTTCTCCAAGTATGGCGTTAAGATTTCCAGTTACTTTTGTATTTCCAAAAGGTCCCACATGGGCACAAAAATGCCCAGCGCCAGCACCATTACAAAGGCAGCCATCACCACGATCATAATGGGCTCGATTTTGGCTCCAAGCCGTTTCAAGTCATAATCCACTTCACTTTCGTAAAAGTAGGCAACTTCATCAAGCAGTTCCTCTACTCGTCCACTCTCCTCGCCGACGCCGATCATTTGCAGCACCAACGGCGGAAACACACGCACCTGCCCGTGGGCCTGTAGCAAACCATCGCCGCGTTCAACCGAGCGGCGAATGCTGTGAATCTGTTCGCTCAAATAAAAGTTATCTAGCGCTGCCGCCACCAAACCAAGCGACTGATTTATCGGCACGCCGGCGCGCAACATTAAAGACAGGCCACGCGCATAACGGGCCATAGAGCCCTGCTTAATCAAGCTGCCGACCAAGGGCAGGTTAAGGCGCCAGCGGCCCCAGTAGCGTTGACCAGCTTCGGTTTTTATATAGCGAGAAACAGCCACCGCAGTTAACACCAGCGCGGCTAACATATGGGGCCAGTAGTTGACGAAAAAATCAGACATACCAATCAACAAGCGCGTTGCCCAGGGCAGCTCGGCGCCAAACTTATTGTACATATCGGAAAATGCCGGAATCACCTTAATATTGACCACGGCAATGGCAACCACCAGTGCGCCGACCACAAACATGGGGTAACGCAGCGCCGCCGACAAGCGCTTGCGGCTTTCAATATCCTGCTGGATATAGCCGGCAATTTGTTTAAAGGTCTGTTCCAGTTGACCGGCATTTTCACCGGCATCAACCATCGATACAAACATGCGGTCAAACACACTGGGGTGGTGACGCAGTGCATTGGCCAGACTTGAGCCGGACTCTAGCTGCTCGACCAAATCTGTCAGTACACGTTTAAGCCCCTGGTGTTTACAGGTTCCCGCCAGCCCGCGTAGGGCCTTAACCAAGGGAATCCCCGAGCGACTAATGGTGTACATCTGGCGTGCAAACATCATTAGCTCTTGGTCGCTAACCGCCTCTAAGCCGAGCACATAATGCAGTTGCTGGCGCCAGCTTTCGCGCTCTTTATGCAGTTCTATTTGCAGCGGAATTATGCCGCGTTCAGCCAGGCGGTTGGCCACTATATCGGCGTTAATCGCCTCGTATACGCCGCTGGTTTTGCGCCCGTCAGCAGTTCGACCTGTATAGTTAAAGCTGGCCATGACTACGCCACACCTGACATATCGACAGGCTCATCATCGAGCATGGCACAGACCTTGACCACCTCTTCCATGGAGGTGATACCGTTTAAGGCATAGGCCAAGGCGCTGCGCCCCAAGGGGATAAAGTTTTTTTGCGACATGGCGGTTTGATTAAAGCCCTCCACATCGCGGGCGCGCAAGGCCTGGGCCATTGTTTCATTGACATCCAGCATTTCAAAAATACCCACTCGACCGCGATAGCCGGTATGGTTGCAGTTGTTACAGCCTGTGCCCTGCAACATACGGCTACTGTCTTGCCCCTGCACGCCCAGGTTGCGCTCAATAAATGCCAGCTCAGCAGCACTGGGCACATAGGGTGCGGCACAAGCCCGGCACACGCGCCGGATCAGGCGCTGGGCGATAACGGTTTTTAGCGAGGCCGCCACCAGATACGGGTCTACCCCCATATCCACCAGCCGCAATGCCGAACTGACCGCGTCGTTGGTGTGCAAGGTCGACAGTACCAAGTGGCCGGTCATGGCGGCGCGCATGGCTATTTCGGCAGAATCCGCATCGCGGATCTCGCCCACCAACAGCACATCGGGATCTTGACGCAAAGAGGCGCGCAACACAGTGGTAAAATCAAGCCCGATTTTTTCGTTAATTTGAACCTGATTGATCCTCGGCAAGCGGTATTCAACCGGATCTTCAACGGTAATAATTTTTTTGTCCGCGCGGTTTAACTCAGACACCGCGCCATAGAGCGTAGTGGTTTTACCCGAGCCAGTGGGGCCAGTCACCAGAATTAGGCCATGGGGCCGGCGAATCGCGCGCCCAAAACGCTGCACATGGGCAGGGCTCATACCCACTTTATCGAGTGGCAACACCCCCTGAGTTTGATCGAGCACCCGCAACACCACCGATTCGCCATGCTGTACCGGCATAGTCGAAACCCGCACATCGATCTTATGGTCGCGCACTTGCAAATTGAAACGCCCATCCTGGGGCATGCGCTTTTCCGAAATATCCAAACTGGCCATCAATTTCAGACGCACCACAAGCGCCCCGGCAATGCTGGTTTCGTTGACAATTTGCTCGTATAACACACCGTCAACGCGGCGCCGAATTCGCAGCACGGTTTCATCGGGTTCGATATGAATATCCGAGGCCTTGTTTTGCACCGCCTCTTCAAACAGCTTTTCCAACAGCCGCACCACCGGTGCATCGCTCTCTTCTACCTCGCCCAAGATACTGCCCACTGATACGGTGTTCTCGGCAATTTCATCTTCTAGCTCACCGGCCAAGCTGGCGATCTCATCGGTTTGCTGGTAGGCGCGATCGAGCAGGTCCATCACCTGGCTTTCTCTGGCGATATTGGCACTGATTGGCTTGGCCAGAAATTTACGCACCTCGTCCAGGCCAAAAATATCAGAGGGGTCAGCCATCGCCACTTGCACACAGCCCTCACGTTCACCCAGGCAAATGATGCGATAGCGTCGCGCCAGGGTTTCGGGCAGCAGTTGTATCTGCTCGGCGGAGATCTGCAAGCGATCCAGGTCGATATAGGGGATACCGAGTTGGGCCGACAAAATCTGCAACAGCTGGTCTTCGTTCACCAGTTGCATCTGCACCAGAGTTCGACCGAGCTTGCGACCACTGCGCTTCTGCTCGGCCAGGGCAGCGTCAAGCTGGGCAGCGCTGATGACGCCCTGCTCAATTAATATATCGCCGATACGAATGCGCTTAACTGGACTATTCATGCAAACTTACCTCAATCGCATTTTGCGCCCTATTCGCGCCCAGCACCCGCAGGCGTTTATCGATAAAGCTCAACACCTGGGCCTGGCCCGAATTGGTTTGCCGGGCTTTCACGTAAGCCGCCACCGCATCGGGCTGGTGTAGCGCTTCAA
This sequence comes from Cellvibrionaceae bacterium, assembly GCA_025800435.1. GTDB lineage: Bacteria > Pseudomonadota > Gammaproteobacteria > Pseudomonadales > Cellvibrionaceae > Pseudoteredinibacter. The sequence goes on from JAOXRV010000066.1 coordinate 11,768, forward strand.
GACAGGAGGCCAAACCCAACCAATAGGCACCGGCATTCGGCTGGCGCTCAAGCAAACGGCGATAAAGCGCAGCGGCCGCTCCATAGTTCTGGGTTTTATGCAATAGCGCGGCTTTAAGCTGATAAAATTCAAGCTGTTTGATACTCGGGCTTAACGGCGTCAGCAAGGCCAGTGCCGCTTGGCTTTGACCCTGGGCATTAAGCAACATCGACCTGGCCCAGGCCTGTTGCGCCTGTGGCCAGGGCTTATCGGCGATGGTGGCGGCACTCTGCCAAGCCCGGTGTTGCAAATAATGCTGTAATAAAATCTTTGCTACGGGCCAGCTTTCGGCGGCTGGCCACTGGCCCAGCGCGGTCTCCAATAACTCGCGGCCCTGCTCAAGCTGGCCCTGCTGCCAGAGCTTTTGGGCCTGCTGGATCTGAGCCGTAGCCACGCTGCTGCGGCTGCGCCGAATCGATAACAGCGGCTCGGCGCTGGCCACTGCCGGGGCGGCGCTGAGCACGGCCGGGGCGGCATTGTCGGGCACTGCAACAGGGGTTGCCAGGACTTTGGCCTTTGCCTGCCGCTTAGGCTGCGTCCCCGCCACGCCCCCGGGCATGGCTCTGGGCACAGCATCTAGGCCTAGCAGACTCGGATGACTGACGGCTTGCGCCGGTATGCGCAAGGCCCCCGGCAAGCGATATTGAGCGCCGTCTGCAGCCAAGCTATTTAAGTGAGCCAGCCCAAATGGCGTGGGCATGGGCACGGCGCCCGCTGATGATGCCAACGCTGGCGCCACGGTTGCCGACACAGGCACCACAGTTGCCACTGACTCGACTGGAGAAACTTTAGGCTCTAGCTTCAGTGGCGACAACAGCGACCCAAACGGCCACTGCCAAGCAATCAGAAAACCCAACACAAGTGCCAGCACTAGCATCAATGGTTTTAGCCAGGGCCTGATATAAAACCGCAACACCTGCCTGCCCGAATGGCTAAAGTGAGCCTGCAACTGCGCTTTTTGCTCTGTGACTAACTCCACCAAGCGAATCCTCCAGGCATTAATACAACCGCGGCAAGCGCCGCCGCTTTGGCCCACAAGGGCATGGTTTTTGGCTCTGTATCCAAGCTTGAGTGATTGAGCGCGGTCGATGAATCCAGCAGTGCCTGCAACACATCGGAGCGCTGCACTTGATTGCGGCCGGCGGCGTAGGCGCTCATTAAGGCCTTATCGCCGAGTACGTTCAGCAGGCGCGGGTTGCCACCACTGCGAGCAATTAGTAATTTGGTCGCGGCTGGGGCAAACAGCTTTCGCACCGCACCCGCCACCGCTAGGCGTCGCTCCAGGTAAGCGGCCGCATCGCACTCGCTTAAATTGCTCAACTGCGCCTGATAGGCAATCCGCTGACTCAATTGACGCAAATCCGCGCGCTGTAACAGCTGGTCGAGTTCAGGTTGCCCGAGTAAGATAATTTGTAACAATTTGCGTTTCGAAGTTTCCAAATTGCTCAGCAGGCGCAGCGCTTCCAGGGTATCCCTGGGCATGGCCTGGGCTTCATCGATCAGGAATATTACTTTTTTACCGGCGCGCGCCAGTTGTACCAAGCGCTTTTGAATATGCAGTAGCACCCGAT
>JAOXRV010000077.1 GCA_025800435.1 Cellvibrionaceae bacterium
GAATTTACGCCCAGGGCCACGAAGACTGGGATGGCAAATGGACCCTGGTACTGCCCGCCTATGTGGTGGATGAGCAGCGCGAGCAAATGCGCAAAGAATTAACCTGGGCCGGCTTTGGCCAGCTCACCCAGGGCGTGCTGGCCCGCCCCGGTGCCGAGCGCCAAAGCCTGGATGAAACCCTGCAAGAACTGGGCATCCGCGATAAAGTAATTGTGATGACCGCCTCCACCGAAGAGCTGACCTCACAACACGCCCTCAAAGACCTGGCCGCCAACTGCTGGAGCCTGGACCAACTTGAGGCCCGCTACCTGAGCTTTTTAGATAAATTTCGCCCGGTGCTGGCCGGGCTGCCCAAAGACGGCCCGCTGGATGCCCAAAGCAGTTTTCAACTGCGCACACTGCTGGTGCACGAATACCGCCGTATCCTACTAAAAGATTCCGATCTACCCGAAGAGCTGCTGCCCAACGACTGGGCCGGCAAAGCCGCCCAGCGCCTTACCGCCAATATTTACAAGCGCGTACAGCCCTATGCCGAGCAGTATTTATTAAGTACGATGGAAACCGCCGAGGGGCAATTGCCCGAGGCGGCTGCTTCTTATTACAAGCGTTTTGGGGGCTTGGTTTAGTTCGGTTATAGTCCCTAATAGGAATAACTGGGCGTTGCCTGAATCGAGGCCGGCGCTAAGGAGTCAATATGTTTCAAAATCGACAGGCTGCGGCACTGGGCACGCTGGTTTTTTTTACCTTGCTGATTACACTGCTGTTGATATTGGCCTTTTGGATTTGGCCAAAATACAATGTCTATCGCCAACAACTTAAGGGCCAGGCGGCCCTAAAAGAGGCGGAGTGGTCAAAGCAAATTCTGATTGAAGAGGCCAAGGCGCGAGAGCAGGCTGCACTTATGCAGGCTAAAGCACGAGTCACCCTAGCGGAGGCCGAAGGCAAAGCAAAGATAGCCCGGGCCAAGGCTGAAGGGCAAGCCGATATTGAACGAGCCAAAGCCGCTGCTGAGGCCAATCGAATTATCGGCGAATCGCTAAAAGATAACGAAGAATACCTGCGTTATATTTGGATTAAGGGCTTGCAAGATGGCAAAGGCGAGCGTATCTATATACCTACCGAAGCGGGCCTGCCAATCTTAGAGGCGGGCAAAGCCAGTAACTAACTAAGGCTAAGGGGCGGGGAATGCAAATTTGCCATTGGTAGCGGCGCATAGACAAACCGCCGCCGCTCGTTATCATATTCTCGCGCTGGCTTTGCAGCAGATAACACTATTTGCCCGCCTTTTTACCCCTACAGGATTGGGCTTCCGTTCTGTATCACTGAGACCCCAGATGCGAGTGTTAATTTTCAAAGGAGAGTTCATTGCAAGCAGCAACAATAAAGCTATTTCTCGTTCACGGTAGTCCAAGTGGGCTTAGAACCGCAGAGCTTTCAAATTGGTCAGGCAAAGCTATCGCTGCACCGAGAACAGAAATGCCTGAGTTAGTAAGACGCGATGAGCTAAACAGCCCGGGATTTTATCTTCTAACAGGTGTAGATCCCGAGAGTGAGGATAGGGCCATCTATATTGGGGAAGCCGAGAATGTTGCAAGTCGCTTAAAGGGGCACTCATCCAAAGACTTCTGGAATTTCGCAACTGTTTTTGTCTCAAAAGACGAAAATCTTACAAAAGCACATATCCGTTACTTGGAGGGTGTGCTGATTGAAAGGGCAAACAACAATGGCTCAGCCGTTGTTATGAACGCTGCAAGCAGCGGCGCAAGGCTTCCTGAGTCAGACGCGGCAGAAATGGATGTTTTCCTAGAGAAGTGCCTTCAATTGATGCCTGTACTGGGTGTCGCTGATTTTAACGAGAAAATCGATCAGGTCAGCGACTCCAAAGATGTTCTGTATTGCAAAATTAAGGGTATTACCGCGACTGGTAAAAGAACAGCAAATGGCTTTATTGTTTTTGAGGGGTCGCAAGCAGTATTGGAACACCGACCATCCGCGAGGAGAATGAGAGCTAAACGTGAACAGCTTATCGAAAAGGGGCTTTTGCAAGAAAATGGTGATCACTTAATCTTCACCACAGATATTGAGTTTGGCTCTCCCAGTACAGCGGTTAGCGTTGTACGTGGTGGTAATTCAAATGGACTTACCTGCTGGAAAAACTCTAAGGGAATTCAGCTAAAAGAAATCGAGGCAAATGAAACTTAACAAGGCCAAATATAATTCTCGTAATAGCTTGTAGCAGCTTGCGCTACTCGCTCGCCTTATTCGTTACCCTAGCCGAATCGGTTGTTTAGATACTGTGCTTGCTGTTTAGTGGGTGTTTGAGGCGCTCTGGCTCATAGAGGAAAATAGTTATGGAGTTTTTTAAGAAATTGCTAAATGGAGCCTTCGGTGAGCCGGAATTAAGTCCCTTTGATCAAATGCCAGCCGAGGATGAGGTATTCCCAGAAGGAGGGATATTTGTTGCTCCAGTACTTGGTGATGAGTTTGTTCCAGCAACGGGCCGTTTGTACTTAGGTCCTGAATTTCGTTCTTTGGTAAGCGAAGGCCAAAGTGTTGTCTGTGGTCAACTATTAGCCGAGATAGAGTGTTCCCAAGTTATTTTGGAGGTTATATCCACCTGCTCATGCATAATCGAGTCAGTGCTAGTCAATGACGGTGAGGTGGTTCAAAGTGAGCAGCCACTTTTTAAAGTCAGTCAGCCATAACGCGGTGTGGCAATAGGTAGTCTACGGCCGTCGGACACAGCAAGCTACGCCGTTGTGCGTAGCGATAAGATGAACAGTGAATGCTTTAAGCGATGGGGAAACCCGAAAAAAGGAGAGTGGAATTATATGTTCACTACAGGAGTGCTTATGGCGTGGGTTTATGTTTGCTGAAATGGCCTTCGTAAATAAACTATTTTTCGAAATTTGAATACTATAAACATGGTGCTCTATGCCATTTACACCTTTTCATATGGGGCCGGGAATATTAATCAAGACGCTATTGCAAACTAGTTTTAGCCTAATGGTGTTTGCTTGGGCCCAGATTGTGATGGATATTCAGCCCTTAATCGTAATGCTAACTGGCGAAGGACATTTGCACGGATTTTCCCACACTTATATAGGTGCTAGCCTATTGGCTGTATTCTCAGCCCTAAGCGGAAAATACCTGGCGTTACTTGGTTTGTACTTGTTTGAGATGAATCCAAATTGGCAGGTGAGTATCCCCTGGTGGGTGGCATTTTTGTCGGCTTTTATAGGCACCTATAGTCATGTGGCTATCGATAGTATTATGCATGCGGATATGATGCCGCTTTTCCCTTTCAGTGAAGGAAATGGCTTGCTAGGTATTATCTCGGTTCCGCTGCTACATAAGATTTTTTTATTTATGGGGTTTGGGGGCGCCTGCCTGTATTTTTTGCTTGACTATATGGCGGAAGATAAGTCTGCGGTGGATAGGGAAGGTGGATAGAGCTGGCTTAGTATACAAAAGTCCAGAAGGAGATAAAATTGAACGAACTGGAATTACTTGTAGATTTACATAAGCACGCCGATCGCCAGGGCCCCGGCAGTGATGTCGAAACCGAAAAAGCCATCCGTGTCGCCGGTATTGATCAAAACAAACCCTTAAAGATTGCCGATATTGGCTGCGGCACGGGTGCCTCTGCGCTGGTTTTGGCGCGTTTGCTCAATGCAAAAATTACCGCTGTTGATTTTCTTCAGGATTTTATTAATGTACTTGGGGTAAGGGCGCAGAGCGAGGGCGTTGCTGAAAAAATTTCACCGCTTTGTGCGTCAATGGATACGCTCCCCTTCGAAAATGAAGAATTTGATGTGATTTGGTCTGAGGGCGCTATATACAATATTGGCTTCGAAAAAGGTGTCGCAGACTGGCGGCGCTACCTAAAGCCTGGCGGTCTATTGGTGGCCTCGGAGATTACTTGGCTTACAGAATCTCGCCCTGCGCAGATTCAAGAGCACTGGTGCAGTGAATATCCAGAGATCGATACCGCATCGGCAAAGTTTAAGGTGCTAGAAAACAACGGTTACACGCCTATAGGCTACTTTGTGTTTCCCGAATATTGCTGGCTTGAGAACTATTACGAGCCGATTCTTAATCGCTTAGATTCTTTTCTTGGCCGGCAAGGTAATAGCCAAGCGGCGCGCGATATTATTGAGGCCGAGAAGCGGGAAATAGAGCTGTATCGGGCCTATAAGGCGTATTTTAGCTATGGTATGTATATTGCGAAGAAGACAGAAACTTAGCCAGAATAGTTTTAAATATTGGAGTTTTTTCGATCGCGTATAAAAATATGTGCTGCCGCCAAGTAAGTAAAGCACCAGGGGTTATTTTGTACTAAATTAAAGCTTGGCGCAGCCCGAGTGCTTGAACAAATGGTTTGAAATCACGATCGCTAAAAAGCAGCGGCATTTTGTGGTTTATACAAAACGAGGCAATAATAATGTCATTGGTTTTTCGAATGGTTACCCCTTTTTTTCTTAAGGCTCTATAATTCTCAGCGGATTTTAAGGCTAAGCTTGGGCTTAGCATGGCGTGTTGCTCTAGTAGCGACAGTTTAGTTTTGACCTGTTTGTAATCCTTGTCGGATCGAATACCTTGTAATATCTCAAGCAGAATTAAATCTCCCATGGCCAGTGTGCCCTCAACTAGGCAGTTATCAAGAAGGTCGGTTGGCGGGCTAATTTTACCGTTGAGGTAGTCTATCCAGACGCTGGTGTCTGCTAGAATCATCCGTTGTCTCTCATCTCATCTAGGTCGCCCTGCCAGCGAACTTTGCCCCGAAGGCCCCTGATGGATTGTTGCTTGCTAAGCTGAACCAATAGCCTAAGCCCCTGTTCTACAACCTCTTTTTTGGTGCTTAAACCGGTAGCTTTTAAGGCCTGTTGCATGAGTTTATCGTCTATTACTATATTGGTGCGCATTGAACTCTCGTGTGTATAAATTTCTTTAATATACACATTCTAGCGGATACGGCTGGGTTCGCAAACCACAGCTCTTATGGGCATAGAGGGGTGCCCCCGGACTGTCGGGGCCGAGTAATTCGGCGAGACCAGTAGCTCGATAGGGCATGCTTTAGCGGTTCTTGTTTGCCAATGCCCTCGAAGGGGGTGCGTTTTATTTCTTTGATCAGGCTATTAATTCGCGACAGTATCTTTTTATCTGTTTTTTGCCCACAAAGGTGATCTTCCCAGGCCTTTTCGGCAAAGTAGAGCTTCACTCAATCAGCCCCCGCTCAGTGCCATTGCCGTCTTCCAGCTGTGCAATGGCTTCGATTAAACGTCGGGTATTCTTGGGGCTGCGCAACAAATAATCCGTTTCTTCCAGGGCTTGATAGTCCGCCATCGACATGAGTACGACAGTTCCCTGGCCCTTACGGGTGATGGCAACCGGGGCGTGATCATTGCACACCTGTTCCATGATCTTGGCTAAATTGCTGCGTGCAGAGGCATAGCTAATACTGTCCATTACTTAAATCTGCGCTGTACGTATTTCTGTACAGTCTGGATGGCCTAATGGTATATGTCAAAGTAGCTTGTCGGCACCAGCCCCAGGCTGGTGCCGCCAGGCCTTAATCCCCCAGCGCCCCGCGCCGGATCTGGTCGCGCTCCATCGATTCAAACAGGGCCTTAAAATTACCCTCGCCAAAACCATCATCTTTTTTGCGCTGAATAAACTCAAAAAAGATTGGGCCCACCTGGGTTTCTGAGAAGATTTGCAGCAGCAGGCGGGCATCGCCGTTTTCGGTGCTGCCATCAAGCAGTATGCCGCGCTGTTGCAATTCGGCCACCGGCTCACCGTGGCCGGGTAGGCGCTCATCGAGCATTTCGTAGTAGGCCGCTGGCGGTGCGGTCATAAACGGCACCCCTCGGGCCTTGAGCTTATCCCAACAGGCGATCAGGTTGTCGCAGGCAAAGGCGATATGTTGAATGCCCTCGCCGTTATAGGCCATTAGATATTCCTCGATCTGGCCCTTGCCGCCGGCGGCCTCTTCGTTGAGGGGGATACGGATCAGACCGTCCGGGGCGGTCATGGCCCGGGATTGTAAGCCTGTGTACTCTCCTTTGATATCGAAGTAGCGCAGCTCTTTAAAGTTAAACAGCTTTTCGTAATAGTTGGCCCAGTAATTCATTCGGCCCCGGTAGACATTGTGGGTCAGGTGGTCGATCACGCTAAAACCGCAGCCCTCTGGGTAGGGGTCTACGCCGTCTAGGTATTCAAAGTCAATATCGTAAATTGAGCTGCCCTTGCCGTAGCGGTCAATCAGGTACAGAGCAGCACCGCCAATACCTTTAATGGCGGGCAGGTTTAGCTCCATTGGGCCGGTTTGCACATCGATGGGCTGGGCGCCTCGGGCCAGTAGCTCGCGGTAGGCGTGGTGGGCATCTTTTACCCGAAAGGCCATACCGCAGGCCGATGGGCCGTGTTCTTCGGCAAAATAGCCAGCGGGGCTTTTGCGCTCGTAATTGGTAATAAAATTAATGTCGCCCTGGCGCCACAGTTGGCAGTCTTTAGAGCGGTGGTTGGCCACATGGATAAAGCCCAGGGCGGTAAATACGGGTTCCAGCAGGCCTTTTTCGGCGGCGGCAAATTCCACAAATTCAAAGCCGTCCAGGCCAATGGGGTTGTCGAAGAGATCAGTCATCGGTGTTTCCTGTTTTGCTTTACTTATAAAGCAAAACAATAGACCGAAGTCACCGCAAGTGCTTGTCTAAATAAACCTTGATTTCTATGTAAATAGACGTAATCTGTCTTTTTTTTAATTAAAATAGCAAGAAAGAGCCATGCGAGATGTAAAAATCAGGTTTTCCAGCCCAGAGCGGGCCATTTTGCAGGCTTTACAGCGTCACGGCCGCCTTTCTAATGTAGAGCTTGCCCAAAAAGTGGGCCTATCCGAGTCCCCCTGTTTGCGCCGGGTAAAACAGTTGGAGGCGGAGCAGGCTATCAGCGGCTATTGCGCGGTATTGGACCAGCGCGCCCTGGGGCTGGAGGTAACCGCTTTTGTGCAGGTCGATCTGGAACAGGGCAGCGAGGCGGACACCGAGGCCTTTATGCAGGCGGTGCGCGGCGAGGATTATATTACCGAGTGCTACGCCATGAGCGGCGATTACGATTACCTGCTGAAGGTGGTGGCCCGCAATATTGACCACTTTGGCGAGATTAGCATGAAAAGAATCTTGAAATTCCCAGGGGTTAAAAATATTGTGTCCAGCTTTAATTTGCTGGAGGTAAAAAACAGCCGCCAGCTTCCCATCCCTTAGGGTCTCTTATTATGTTACAGCAAGTTGAAGTCAGTGCAGGGCAAATTAACCTTGCCGGCCACGCGGATAACGAAGAAATTTACCGCTGGTTTAACCAGGCCCGCCTGGCTTTGTTTAAAGAAATTGGCAATGCCGCTAAGCGTAAGTTTGTGCCCCCCTATGTAAAGTGCGAGTTGCAATTTAAGCGCGAGGTCTTCGACCACGCGCCCATAGCTATCGAAACCGCCATCAGCCATATTGGCAATAAATCCTTTAGTATTGAGCAAACCATCAGGCAAGATGGCGAGCTGTGTGCCCAGTGCGTGACGGTGGCGGTTAACTTTTGTGTGGATAGCCAGCGGCCAATATTGATCGAAGGGGCAAGCAAGTCCGCGCTGGAATTCTACCGACCATAATTAGGCGTTGCGGTAGAGCTTGGCAGAACACTGCAAATATATGTAATTTATTCCAGCGCGACTTTTGATCTCCCGCGATTATAAATAAACTAGGGCCGATAAAACTTGTGTGGCTTGATTGTTTTTTGTTCAACTCGGGGCGGCAAGCGCAGCTGGCATGCAATCCTTTGGTGATAATAGCCGCAGTAAATGTTGCATTTTTCACAGGGCCAGCTCAGCGCTACCCGAGTAGAATGACCCTAACAACATAGAACTAGCGATAAAGAGAAGTGTTTTGAAAAGACTCGATTATTTGTTTGAAGCCAACAAAGCTTGGGCCACCTCAGTAAAAGAGCGAGACCCGGAGTTTTTTAGCCGCCTTTCTAAGCAGCAGGCGCCAGACTACCTGTGGATTGGCTGTTCCGATAGCCGCGTGCCCGCTAATACCCTGGTTGATCTGCCCCCCGGTGAGGTGTTTGTACACCGCAATATTGCCAATGTGGTGGTCCACACAGACTTGAATGTGCTGTCGGTGATTCAGTATGCGGTGGAGGTACTGAAAGTTAAGCATATTATTGTCTGCGGCCACTACGGCTGTGGCGGGGTGGCCGCGGCCATGGGCGATGAAAGCTTTGGCCTGATCGATAATTGGCTGCGCCATATCAAAGATGTGGCTCGCTTCCACAAAGATGAGTTAGACAAACTACCCCATGCTGAGCGGATTGACCGTATGTGTGAGCTCAATGTGATGGCACAGGTAAATAATGTTGCCGAGAGTAGTGTGGTGAAGGCAGCCTGGGCAAACGGCAGTGATGTTTCGGTGCACGGCTGGATTTACGATATTGGCAACGGTGTGCTGAAAGATCTAAATGTTTGCGTGTCTGGGCAGTGCGAGGTAAGTCGCTAATATTTAGCAGTTGATTAAACCGATGGGGGCGTGGCTTTGGGCGGCGGTGCGGTAGCACTGTTGTCGAAGCTAAGCCCCCATTTTTGCTTGAGTGTTTCAGAACTACCCCAGTTGCCGCCATCATCAAGCGCCTAAGCAATAATAGTCTAAGAATAAATTGCCAAAACAACCAAGCTAATATTTATGGGCGAGTTTGAGAAAAATCTAGTAAATTATAGTTGGCCAAATCTTTTTTTTAAGACTAAAGTTTTGGTTTTGGGGAGGTGCCTAGTTGGATTATAAAAAGCTCTGAATTTGACTGGTCGCCGCTGTTGTCGCTGTCATAGAAATCATTTGTTAAAGGGACTTGGAAATGAATTACTTACGATTGAAGGCTTTGGCTGTTGTTCTATTGCATATTGCGGTTTTACCTGGGGCCCAAGCGGCCATTAATTTTTACGTTGAAGACTATTCCACCGATAGAATTGTAATTACCCTCAGCGGTACATTTGAGGCAGATACTGCCGGTGATCAGCCAGGTTGGTTGGCGATCAAGAGAGACTGGTCAAATAATATTGGTACCGATACGACTTGGTTTCTTGCTCCCCCAGGCACTGTGCCCACGCTAGAGGCGGGCAGCCAGATATTGGTTGACGGTGAGCTCTGCTCGGGGCTCACGCCTGAAAACCTGGCCTCGGCGA
>JAOXRV010000078.1 GCA_025800435.1 Cellvibrionaceae bacterium
CACTGGTAGACACAGCTTTGCAATTGTTAAAACTCAACCACCAACAGCTCGAGTGCGAGCGCTTTTGCCAATTATTGTACTCTCCCTATTGGCACAATAATCACCAACTGCAACACACCATCAGCTTGGCCGAGCGCAGCCAGTTGGAGTATCGCCTGCGCAATTTACAACAGCGCCAGCTGCGCACCGCCCAGCTGCGCCAAATAGCCGATAAACTAAGCCAGCGCTTGGCCGAAGATGAAACCGCAGCCACACAAGATTACACGTGGCTGGGCCAGCGGATTATGGACTTTTATTATGCCCTGCCGCCCCAGCCCGGCAAGCAGAGCGCGAAAGCCTGGGCGCAGTTATTTATCGCTCAATTACAGAGCCTGGGCTGGCCCGGCCAGCGCCGCTTGGACAGTAACGAGTACCAACAACTGAGCCAGTTCTATGCCCTATTTGAAGAACTCAGCAGCTTGGATAACTGCGCTCAGCCCCTGAGCCTGGCCGATGCCCTCAGCCACTTAAGTGCGCTGGCCCACAAGCGCCACTACCAGGCTAAAACCCCGGACTGTCCGATTACCATCGTCGGCAGTTTGGAGGCCGCGGGTTTAGATTTTGACTACTGCTGGGTATTGGGCATGCAGCAGAACAATTGGCCCCCGGCACCGGCCCCCAACCCTTTAATACCGATTGAGCTGCAGCGCGATAAGCAAATGCCCCACGCCAGTGCCGAGCGCGAATTGGGCTTTGCCCAGAGCTTAACCGCCAGCTACCTAAGCTGCGCCCCGCTGGTTGTGCTTAGCTATGCACGAATGGAAGGCGACCAAGAGCTGCAACCAAGCCCCTTGGTAAAACATTTAGAGCCGATAAGCCCGGCAGAGTTATTTCACCACAGCCCAGCCTGCGCACTGGAAAACTACCGTCAGGCGCTCTACCAAAGCCGCCAACTGTGCTGGGTTGATAACCGCTATGGCCCCGGCCTAAGCGCAGCAGAACGGCAACTGGGCGGCAGTGGTGTATTAAAACAACAGGCCCTTTGCCCCTTTAACGCCTTCGCTCAATACCGCTTGGGGGCCGGCAGCTGGCCCGAGCCACAGCTGGGCCTTAGCCCACTGGAGCGCGGCAATATTCTACACCTGGCGCTGGAGTTGTTTTGGCAACAGTGCAAAGACCAAGCGGGCCTTTTGGCGCTGGAAGATTTCGAGTTGGAAACGCAACTTGAGCAGGTCGGGCAAAGCGCAATTGATGAAGTACTAAGTAAACGCTTTGACCTAGGCCCCGGTTTTCGCAACATTGAACTGGCCAGGCTGCTGCCCATCTTAAACGCCTGGATGGCCGAAGAAATGCAGCGCCCAGCCTTTAAAGTGCTGGCCATTGAACAGAGCCAAAGTCTGGCCCTTGGCCCCTTAAATTTACAGCTGCGACTGGATCGCCTAGATGAATACAGCGATGCCCAAGGCCAAACTCAGCAATTATTAATTGATTATAAAACCGGCCAGTGCAGCAGCCAGAGTTGGCTGGGGCCGCGCACCGAAGAACCCCAGCTGCCCCTTTACAGCTTGGCTAATCACAATGTAAATGCCATCGCCTTCGGCCAACTCAATGCCAGCTTTACTGGCTTTATTGGTTTTGCCGCCGGGCGCGAACCGGCCCCCGGCATCGACTCGCTCGACAACAAAAAAGCCACCGACTTACTCAATAAACAATGGCCGGGCGCGCCCTACCAAGAAGACTGCGGCGAACAAAACTGGAGCGAACTGCAACAGCAGTGGCAGCAGGAGTTATTGCAACTGGCCGAGCGCTACGACCAGGGCGATGCGAGCCTAGATTTTAAAAACCGTCTGGCGCAAGAATACAGCGCCGATCTAAAAGGCTTGCAACGCTTGGCCGAGCACAGCCAAAAACAAACCTACTGGCAGGCCAACCCTGGGGCCGAGCCGAACCTGAGTTTTGAGTTTTAGCCCTATGCACAAGCACCCGGCACAGCCAGCCAATAGCCAACCCATCGACCAACAGGCCCGTCGCAGCGCCATCGATCCGCACACCAGCTTTGCGGTGGCCGCCCCTGCAGGCTCCGGTAAAACCGGCCTGCTAACCCAGCGAGTACTGTCACTGCTAGCCCATGCGGAACACCCCGAAGAAGTGCTGAGCATTACCTTTACCCGCAAGGCCGCCGCCGAAATGCAAGAGCGTATTATCAGCGCCATCGCCAGTGCCGCGGCCACCCCGCAGATGCCGGATGATGCCCACGCTGCGTTCACCTGGAAGCTTGCACAGCAAGTGATTAAACGCGATAAATTAAAACACTGGCAACTGCTGCAAAGCCCCAATCGTTTGCGCATTCAAACCATCGATGGGTTTTGCCGCAGCTTGGCTCGCCAATTACCCCTGGCCTCGGGCCTGGGCGCTCTGCCCCAAACCCTGGACCAGCCCGAGCTGGCCTACGCCCAAGCGGTATTGGATTTGTTTGAGCAAATGGAAGGCGAGGCGGATACCTTTAGCCACTGGCAAACCGTGCTGGCCTACCTGGATAATAATCTGCCGCGCCTGCAGCAATTACTGCAAACCCTATTGGCTAAGCGCGATCAGTGGCTGCCCAATTTACACCCCATATTTTCTCAAACCCTACTGGCCAAGGAGCAAACACCTAAAAATTTTAATGCCAGCGCCCTACAGGCCTGGATCGAAGAAGTACTGACCGATATCGATACCAAGCTGACAGCCCACGCCAGCGAACTTGCCCTATTGGGCGACTATGCCGCCAGTAATTTGGGGGCGGATGCGAAAACCGATTTATCCGCACTGCTCGGTGCCACTGGCCTTCCGACAACCACAAGCGAAGGCTTGGCGAGCTGGCAACAGCTGGCCAGTTTACTGACCACTGCCAGCGGCTGGCGTAAGCGGCTGGATAAAAATATTGGTTTTATCAGCCCTAAGGAAAAACATGAAAAAGCCTTAGCCACTGAACGCAAACAGGCCCTAATGGCTATTATTGGCGAACTGCAACAGCAACCCGGCCTGCTTGAGCAACTGCTGTTGCTGAAAACCCTACCCAGCCCCGACAGCACCGACAAAGCCCAAACCATTATCGCCAGCTTAAGTTATTTACTGGTATTACTGGCCGCCCAATTAAAAGTGGTATTTAGGAAGCTGGGCGCCACCGATTTTATCGAGGTCAGCCAGGCGGCTTTGCAGGCACTGGGCGAAGAAGACGAGCCCAGCCAAATAGCGCTGCAGTTGGATTATCAAATTCGCCACATCTTAGTCGATGAGTTTCAAGATACCGCCGGGCCACAACTGCGGTTGTTGGAAAAACTAACCGCCGGCTGGGAAGTGGGCGATGGCCGCACCTTGTTTATTGTCGGCGATGGCATGCAATCCTGTTATGGCTTTCGCGAGGCTAATGTGGGGCTGTTTTTACAAGCCAGAGAAAAAGGCATTGGCACAGTTAAATTACAGGCACTGGACCTTCAAGTTAACTTTCGCTCCCAAGCTGGTGTCGTCAATTGGGTAAACCAGGTTTTTGAACACGCCTTCCCCGCCCGCAACGATATCGGCCGCGGTGCGGTAAGCTATGCCCATTCGGTAGCCTTTAAAGCAGAGCTTCAAGGCCCGGCTTGCCAGCTCAAAATATTCGCCCAAGACCCCGATTTTCCGAATCAACAACAGGCCCAGGTGCTGGCCGAACAGGTGGCCAAACTCAGAGCCGAGCTGCCCGATGACAGCGTCGCAATTTTAGTGCGCAACCGCTCCCATCTGGCCACGGTGCTGCCAGCTCTGGCCGCACAGGGTTTGAGCTGGCAAGCCACGGATATTGACCCGCTGGCGAGCCGCATGGTAATTCAAGACCTTCTCAACCTAACCCAGGCACTGCTCTACCCCAGCGACCGGCTGGCGCTATTGAGCGTGTTGCGCAGCCCATTATTAGGCCTGGATTTAAAACAGCTGTGGAGCCTCAGTAATTGGCCAGACGGCGAGACTAAACCACTGGCGGCAGACGGCTATAAACGTCCGCTACTGATTGAACAGCTGCTGCAAAAACAATTTGCCAGCCAACTGGAAAAAGGCCAGGCCAAACGCCTGAGCCACTTCTGCAACCACTGGTGCGCCGCGCAACAAAATTACGGGCGCAAACCTTTGCGTATCTGGGTGGAGGGCCTATGGCTGGCACTGGGCGGCCCGGCAACCCTATTGGAGCCCGCCGAGCTTAACAACGTAGAGAGTTTTTTTGATCTGCTTGGGGCCGAGGGCTATATCCTAGACAGCTGGCAGAGCTTTAAAGAAAAAGTCGAACGACTGTATGCGCGCCCAGATGCCAATGCCGACCCTAAATTACAAGTGATGACCATTCACAAATCCAAGGGGCTGGAGTTTGACCATGTGTTTATTCCGGCACTGGAGCGCAATCCGCGCAGCAATAGCAGTGAATTATTAATGTGGCTACAGCGTATTAACCACCGAGGTGAAAACGATCTATTGATCGCCCCGCTGGCAAGTCGCGCCTTTGATACCAACAACAATGAGGCCAATAGCCTCTACGATTTACTGCGCGACGAAGACAAGCTGAAACTGGATTTTGAAGCCACCCGGCTTTTGTATGTGGGCTGCACCCGCGCCATTAAGCACTTGCATTTATACGCCAACTTAAAAATTGATCCGA
>JAOXRV010000083.1 GCA_025800435.1 Cellvibrionaceae bacterium
CCAACGGTGCCGGCAAAACCACCTTGATGGATGTCATCACCGGCAAGACCCCCTGTGACCAGGGCAGTGTTTACTTTGGCCAAACCATTAATTTGCTGGCCCATGATGAACCTCAGATAGCGCAACTGGGAATCGGCCGCAAGTTCCAAAAGCCAACGGTATTTGAAGCCCAATCGGTGGCCGACAATCTGGAGTTGGCACTCAAAGCCCCCAAGGGGGTATGGCACAATTTGCGCGCCCGCATCAGCCCCGAGCAGGCCGCGCTGATCGACCATATCCTCGACACCGTGGGCCTGGCGGCGCAGCGCAGGCAGCTGGCCGGGGCCTTATCCCACGGCCAAAAACAGTGGTTGGAAATTGGCATGCTTTTAGCTTCACAACCCAAGTTACTGTTGATCGATGAGCCGGTGGCGGGGATGACCGCCCAGGAAACCGAGCGCACCGCCGAGTTGCTGACCTCGCTGGCGGGGGAGCGCACGGTGGTGGTGGTTGAGCACGATATGGAATTTGTACGCAGTATTGCACGCACCGTTTCGGTACTTCATCAAGGTTCCGTACTCGCTGAAGGAAGCATGGATGAGATTCAAAACAATGCGGATGTGATTGAGGTGTATTTGGGGGAACAGTCATGATTGAGGTGCGCAAACTCAACCAGCAATACGGCGGCAGTCAAATTTTGTGGGACTTGGATCTCGACGTGGAGCCCGGCAGCCGGGCTTGTATTATGGGCCGCAACGGGGTCGGTAAAACTACCTTGCTCAACTGCATTATGGGCTTGCTGCCCCTCAGCAGCGGTGAGATTCGGTTCGCTGGCAAACCCATCCAGGGCCTCGGTGCCGAGCGCAGGGCGCCGCTGGGAATCGGTTTTGTGCCCCAGGGGCGGGAGATTTTCCCGCGTTTAACGGTGGAAGAAAATTTGCGTATTGGGCTGCCGGCGCGGGGCGACAAACGCAAAACTATACCGGCAAAAATATACGAGCTGTTTCCGGTACTAAAGGACATGGCCAAGCGCTTGGGTGGCGATCTCAGCGGCGGCCAGCAACAGCAGCTGGCTATTGGTCGGGCCCTAGTGACCGATCCCAAAGTGCTGATTTTGGATGAACCTAATGAGGGCATTCAACCCAATATTGTGTCCCAAATTGGGGATGTTATTATTAAGCTCAATGAAGAGGACAAACTGACCATTATTTTGGTTGAGCAAAAGCTCGGTTTCGCGCGCAAAGTAGGCCAGCAGTTTCGACTGATGGAAAAAGGCCGGATTGTCGCCGCCGATGAAATGCAAAATCTTAACGATGAGCTGATTAAACAGCACCTGTCGGTTTAATTGGGTAATTAATGAAGTGGGCGATGTATTCGATGGATGCGATGGATGCGATGGCGCTACCGCTGAATGCGGCTATCGACGCTGAGCCAGATGGCGCCCGCTGGGCAGCCCAGCTTGAGCTGGGCCTGGCCCGCCGTGCCCGCGGTACGCGCCTGGTCGACAACCGTCACTGCGGCCCCCTGTGTGTGCAGCGTCCGTTTTATCCCGAAGGGCCAGAGCTGGCGCATATTTATGTATTACACCCACCCGGGGGAATGGTTTCCGGCGATCAACTGAGCATTAACATCTCAGTCGCGGCCGATGCGGCGGGGCTGTTTACCATGCCCGGGGCTGGGCGCGTATATCGGGCCCGGGCCGACCGCGCGCTGCAATCCCAGCGAGTAAATTTGCAGGTTGCCAGCGGTGCCAGCCTGGAGTGGCTGCCGCTGGAGTCAATCGTATTCAATGACGCCCAGGCCCGGCTTGAAACCCATCTGAACCTTGAGCCGGGGGCTCGATGCATCGCCTGGGAGGTAACCAGCCTCGGCCTGCCGGCCAACGGTGTTCGCTTTAGTCGCGGCCACTTTAGCCAGATTTTCAGTGGCAGTGTGGCAGGGGTGCCGAGTCTAATTGAAAGGCTTGAGCT
>JAOXRV010000103.1 GCA_025800435.1 Cellvibrionaceae bacterium
CAAAGAAACCCGCGATCATTTAATTCTTCTGTCTGAAGGCCGCCTGGTGAACCTGGGCAATGCCACCGGCCACCCCTCGCGGATTATGGACGGCTCGTTTGCCAACCAGGTACTGGCCCAGATCTATCTGTGGGAGCGCAAGTTTGCCGACTTGATGGAAGGCGAAAAGCAAGACGCCCTGTACGTAAAAGTACTGCCGAAAAAACTGGATGAAGAAGTGGCTGCGGATATGGTTGCCGGCTTTGGCGGGGTCATCACCAAAATGACTAGCACTCAGTCTGAATACCTGAATGTTCCAGTCGAGGGCCCCTTTAAGCCCGAGAGCTACAAATACTAAGATAGTGGGGGCCGGCTGCCGGCCCCCAGCCTATATAAGTTGGACATAACCATGAGCAATAACGAAGAAGACTTGCGCATTAGCTTTGAGTTCTTCCCGCCCAAAACTGAAGTGGGCCGCGAAAAGCTGGCCACCGTGCGTGAACAGCTGGCCATTTTTGAGCCAGAGTTTTACTCGGTCACCTACGGCGCCGGCGGAACCACTCGCGACACCACTAAAAATATCGTGCTGGAATCTATACAGCAGGGCCAAGCCACCGCCCCTCACCTGTCTTTTGGCGGCGACGACGAAGCCACAATCAAACAACTGCTGAGCGATTATAAAGAGGCCGGCGTAAATCGTATCGTCGCCCTGCGCGGTGATATGCCTTCGGGCATGGGCGGCGCTTCACAATTGGTTTACGCCAATGAGCTGGTCAGCTTTATTCGGGAGAACTTTGGCCAGCACTTTCACCTTGAGGTGGCTGCCTACCCGGAGATACACCCCGAGTCTAAGGGTTATAAATCCGATATTGAGTACCTAAAGGGCAAGTTTGACGCGGGCGCCAACAGTGCTATTACCCAGTATTTTTACAACCCCGACGCCTACTTTTATTTTATTGACCAGTGCCAAGCGGCCGGTATTGAACAGGATATTGTGCCCGGTATTATGCCGATCATTAACTACCAAAACCTGGCTCGCTTTAGCGCTAACTGCGGTGCAGAAATTCCCCGCTGGATGGCGCGCAGGCTGGAAGATTTTGGCGATGACAGCGAGAGCATCAAGGCCTTTGGCATCGACTTGGTGACCGACCTATGTGAGATGCTGCTGGATAACGGCGCCCCTGGCTTGCACTTTTACACCATGAACCAAACCCAGCCCACCGCCCAGATTTTAACGAATTTACTGGCCGCCGAGCCAGAGTAATACAGCCGACCCTATTGCGTTGATAGGGTCAGCTTTTGCGCGCGCACGGCTGTCTTTTCTACCTCGGCGCGGGTAAAGGGCAGCCTCTTATGCTCAAACGCCTTAAACATTTCCATTTGATCCCGGTAATGTTCGCTGGGCTCTCCATCCGGGGCGATAAAACCACTCTGCCCTGGCGGCACCGAATCAAAGGCCTCAAAACCATTACCGGTGGCGATAAATAAGTTATTTTCACTGCCTCGGTTCATATACTCCTTAACTTGCGGTTGAGCGCTGGCATCGGCCTGGGGCACACCGCGAAAGTTCACCGCTTGCCAAACCATGGGCGCTGCCGCGAGCTGCCACTGCCTGGGCACCATACCCTGCTCGGCTTGAAGCTTGCGCACCGCCTTTTGAAAACTGCGCCGCAACAGTTCGGCAGCTGGCTTACCATTAAAAAAATCATAGATCGGCGCGCGACCAGCGGCCAGGGCATCTAAGTTTTTAATCAGCGCTTTGGTGCCGGGGCCGGTGTGCATAGAGGCGCCCAATTGATGTGCCGGTGTGGCGGTAGCACTGTATAAGTAAAAGTACTCTGGGCCTATATCATCTTTAAATACATCCTCTAACACTGTGCTTAACCACTGCTCCAGGATTGCAGGCCCCGCCGCAAATACGCCCTGCTCACTGGCCAGCCACTGGCGATCCCAAGCCAGCAATAATTTATAAGCCGCACGCTCCACATCGTTTAGCTTGGCATCGAGCATGGCGGCTTTTAGATGGGGCAATAAAAACGGCAGGTTTACATCGGCAAAACTCACCGCCCGATTGACCTGCCAAACTTCGGCGGCGGTCATTTTTTTATCCCCCGCCAGCTGATCATCCAGCAGTTGATTGCGATCAGCCCGGCCCCAACTTAAGGGCCACAAATCCGATGCCGGCCAGCCCCGCGCCGGGCGATTATTCCAGTTGGCGATATAACCTTGCTCTGGGTTTTCAACCGTGGGGTTTTCTTGGTAGCTGCGCAGCCCACGCCAATCCCAACGGCCATCCCCCGGTGCGGGAATACGCGGATCGTGGCCGGCGGCGCGCACCGGATAGCGGCCCGCATGGGTATAGGCGATATTGCCGGCCTTATCCATATAGTAAAAATTGATATTGGTGGCCACCTTGCCAACTTCGACTTTGGCCTCTGCAACGGACTTGCGCTTAGACAACTCGACCCAGGCCATGAGACTGGCCAGCTCCTTGCCCTCCCAGGCGCGGGCCCTGGCTACCGCCAGGCCCTGCTCGGGCTGGTGCATCAGCACCATTCCTTGTTCCGCCCGGCGCGCGGTAATGGTCAGCGGCTCTGCGCCTTTAACCTTTATGGTCTCTGGCCAGCTTTTAAAATTTTTATACCGCCCATCGTGCCAATACTGCTCAGGGTTTTCGGGATTAAGGCGCAGATAATATTCATCGACTTGATCACTGAGACCGGCTGTACTGCCCCAGGCAATATGGTTGTTGTGCGCAAACAGCAGTGCGGGCAAACCCAATAAGGTATTCCCAACCACATCAAAATCACCGCCATGTAAGGCGACCCCATAAACATATGAGGGCAGCCCCCAGCCAAATTGTGGGCCGTTGACCAGCACCCCCTCGGCCCCCTGAGTACGCGTATTGGCCAGAGCCCAAAAATTACTGGCCGGGGCAAACTCTGGGCTAAAGCCAAAGCCCTCGCGCCCCAGCCGCGCATTATAAGCGTGGGCCACCACTGACTTATCGGTAGTGCCCTGGAACAAGCCACGCTTATCTATTGCTACCCGCCGGGTTTGGCCCAGGCTGGGTAACGCTTGCAAATAGCTGGGGGCGGTTGGCTCTGGCTGTTTTACACTTAGCTGGGCCGGTACGGTGGTTGGCGAGTCGGCATCCAACAACCACTTTGAGGCGGAAAAAATATTCCAGGCCCGGTTGATATCGCCCTTGCTAGCAAGGTGTTGCAACAGGGCTAAATTATCGCGTTCGGAGTTAAAATCGGAATAGCGGTGGGCAATGGCGCCGGCAAATAACATGGCCACATCATAGGCCCGCCAAAACTCTGGCTTAAAGCCATTATCTTCAAACTCCTTTGGCATTTGGCTGTCGGGCCTGGCTAAGACGACCTCGATATGGCGATTAAAGCCATCTGCATAGGCCTGTAGTAATTGGCGCTGCTCAGCTGGCAGGGCTTGCAGTTGATCCCTGACACTGGCCAGATCATAACTGCTGCGAATATGGGTATCCAGAGCCACAAATTTTTCACCCAGCACCTCGGCTACCCTGCCCTGTACCGTGCGCTTAAGTATCTCCATTTGGTATAGGCGATCTTGCGCCAAGGCATAACCATAACCGTAGTAGACACCGTAATTATCGCTAGCAAAAATATGGGGCATACCGTATTGATCGCGCAGAATCTCTACCATCGGGGGCTCGGCAGCAGCCGGGGTACTGCTTTGTTGTGGTGGCGATTCTGGCTCGCCGCCCTGGCAGGCCAACAAACCCATTACACTAATACCAACTAACGCTCGCTTAATCATTTTCATTGGGGCGCACCATTTGTTTAAACAAAAAAACCCAGCGCTGGGCTGGGCATAATACACAACGAACACCTTATTGGCCCCGCCATAGGGAAGAGCGGCTTATGGCGGGGCACAGTGGGCAAGGCTCCGTTTACATGGAGTAGTTGATACTCAGACCGTAGGTGCGTGGTGCACCCCAAACACCAATACCACCGGGCCCAATCACATACTGGTGGGCGATATAGTCTTCTTCCAT
>JAOXRV010000108.1 GCA_025800435.1 Cellvibrionaceae bacterium
TGATTGCATCCTGGCGGTTTTGGGTGGCGTAGCAGATATCGTTTTTGCGCGGCCCGCGAATCTCGGGGAAGCGCTGGCGCAGAGCGTCGATCACCAGCGCGGTATCGTCCATGGACAGGGTGGTCTGGGTAACATAGGCCAACCGCGCCGGGTCGCGCACTTGCAGCGTGGCCACATCGGCCTCATCTTCAACCAGGTAGATGTGCCCCCCGTACTGGTCATCAAAACGCCCCATGGTGCCCTCTACCTCGGGGTGACCCGCGTGGCCGATGAGTATGCATTCGCTACCTTCTCGGCTGTACTTAAGCACCTCGATATGAACTTTGGTCACCAGCGGACAGGTGGCATCAAACACCTTTAAGCCGCGGCGCTCAGCCTCGCGCTGCACCGCCTTGGACACGCCGTGGGCGCTAAAGATCACGATAACATCATCGGGCACTTCGTCCAGCTCATCCACAAACACGGCGCCGCGCTCGCGCAGGCTATCGACCACAAATTTATTGTGTACCACCTCGTGGCGCACATAGATGGGGGCGCCGTGGATGTCCAGGGCGCGGTTGACGATATCAATGGCGCGATCGACCCCGGCGCAAAAGCCCCTGGGGTTGGCGAGTTTAATGTCCATTAGTGGCGGCTTCCCTCACACACGGCAACGGCTAAGATTTTAACCTCAAAGATAAGGTCGCGCCCGGCCAGGGGGTGGTTAAAGTCGACTTTAACCACCTCATCACCGACCTCGGCGATCACACCGGGCAATTCGGCCGCCTGGGCGTCGGCAAAGGACAGCATCAGGCCGGGCTCTAATTCCATGTCCTCGGCAAAGCTGGTCCGGGGAATGTCTTGAATATTATTGGGGTTGCGCTGGCCAAAGCCCTGTTCTGGGCTGAGGGTAAAGCTCTGCTCGTCACCGGCGCTTAGGCCAAACAATACCTGCTCGAAACCGGGCAGTAAGTTGCCATCGCCGACGTTAAAGGTTGCCGGGGGGCCGTCAAAGGTGGAATCCACCTGACTGCCATCGGCCATTTTAATGGCGAAGTGCAGGGTTACTTGGGTGTCGGGGCCAATGGTCAGTTCGTTGGTATTGCTCATTACTAATCACTTCTTTGTATTGCGTTCACGGCCAATTTTAGATTTTAATCGCACACTACTGGCGTCTTGATAAGAGGCCTCGATCACGAGCCTTGGGGTGGAGAGAGGGGTCTGGGGGACGCATAAACCCATCCCTGGGGCTCTCGTCCGCCATCCCTGGCTCCCAAGCCCCCAGACCACTCTCCCCACCCCAAAGCTCTGCAATGTGCAGAACCAAACTTAGGCCACGGCTATTGACAGGCTATGAGTTCAGTTTTTGTTCCGGACGCCACATATCAATCAATAACATCACCGCCCCGGCGCAAATCGCGCTGTCGGCGATATTAAAAGCCGGCCAGCGGGCGCCTTGGTAGTGTAGGGAGATAAAATCCACCACATAACCGAGGCTGATGCGGTCGACCACATTGCCGATGGCGCCACCGAGTATCAAGGCCAGGGCGATTGGCTCCCAGCGCCTGGCCGGCGCCTGTAGCGCCAGCCAAACACTTAACACCGCACTGACAACAACCGCAAGTATGGTGAAAAACCAGCGCTGCCAGCCGCTCTCATCACTTAAAAAACTAAACGCGGCGCCGTAGTTGTGCAGCAGTAGCCAGTCAAAAAAGCTGGTCACTTGTTCGGGGTGGCCAAATACCAAGCTGCTACTGGCCCAGGTTTTAGTCCACTGGTCTAAACCGATCACCAGCAGGGCAATGGCGTACCAGCGCAGGGCCGAGCCCCAGTACCAGGGGCCTTGTAAGTGTTGTGTCAGGGTATTAGGCAAACTGGCGTACCTCGCCATCACCGTCAATATTATCAACACAGCGGCCACACAGGTCGGCGTGCTGGCTGTGGCTGCCCACATCTTCGCGGTAGTGCCAGCAGCGCTCACACTTGGCGTGGGCAGATTTATTAACAGCCAGGCTCAGGCCGTCTAGCTCACAGGCCGAGGCATCGCCGGCGTCGCTAATCGGGCGCACGCTGGCGGCAGAGGTGATCAGCACAAAGCGCAGCTCATCGCCCAGTTTATTGAGCAGGACTTCCAGCTCGGGGGCACAGTAGAGGGTGACCTCACCCTGCAGCGAACCGCCGATCTCGCCCTCGCCGCGCTTGGCTTCTAGCAGTTTATTGACTTCGGTTTTAACCGCGGCAATCTGCTGCCAGTAATCATTGCCCAACTCGGCTTCGGCAGTAGCAACGGGGAAGTCGTACCAGGTTTGGGCGAACACAATACCCTCGCGCTCACCGGGGATATGGTCCCACAGCTCATCGGCAGTAAAGCTGGTGATGGGCGCCAGCCAGCGCACCATGGCTTCAATAATGTGGTAAAGGGCACTCTGGGCGGAGCGGCGGGCCTTGCTGTTTTGCTGGCAGGTGTACTGGCGGTCTTTAATAATATCCAGATAAAAACCACCCAAATCGACCACACAAAAGTTGTGCAGTTTTTGGTAGATCTGGTGAAAATTATAGGCATCGTAAGCCGCGATAATTTCCTGTTGCAGGGCGGCTGTGCGCTCTACCGCCCAGCGATCCAGGGCCAGCATATCGTCCATCGCCAGCAGGTCGCTGGCCGGCTCAAAGCCGTTGAGATTCGACAGTAAGAAACGCGCGGTATTGCGAATGCGGCGATAAGAGTCGGCGGTGCGCTTAAAGATTTCTTTGGACACGGTCATCTCGCCGGAGAAATCCGTAGCCGCTACCCACAGGCGCAATACATCGGCACCCAGCTCGTTGATAATTTCCTGGGGTGGAATCACATTACCCAGGGACTTAGACATTTTGTGACCATTGGTATCGACGGTAAAGCCGTGGGTTAAGACCTGCCGATAGGGCGGCTTGCCATTGATGGCCATGGCGGTTTTTAAGGAGGACTGGAACCAGCCGCGATGCCGGTCGGAGCCTTCGAGGTATAAGTCTGCGGGGTAGCGTAAATTCTCCCGGCGCTGCAGTACCGCCTCGTGGGTAACCCCGGAGTCAAACCAGACATCTAAGGTATCGGTGACTTTTTTGTAGCGCTCGGCCTCATCGCCCAATAGTTCGGCGGGGTCGAGTTCAAACCAGGCTTCCATCCCCTCTTGTTCAACCCGCTTGGCCACGGCTTCGATCAGGCGCGGGGTGTCGGGGTGCAGATCTTGGGTGTCTTTATCCACAAACAGGGCGATGGGCACGCCCCAGGTGCGCTGGCGCGAGATACACCAATCGGGGCTGGAATCGAGCATGCTGTCGATGCGGGCGCGGCCCCATCCGGGAATCCACTCGACGCTTTCGACCGCTTTTTTAACATCCGCCAACAGGCCCTGCTTGGTCATGCTGACAAACCATTGGGGGGTGGCCCGGTAGATCAACGGGGTCTTGGTGCGCCAGCAGTGTGGGTAGCTGTGCTTGAGTTTATCCAGGCACAACAAAACGCCTTTTTCTTGCAGCAGATCGACAATCGGCTGGTCGACTTTATAGACGTGCTGGCCGGCAAAGATTTCGACCTGATCACGATACAGGCCGCCGTCATCGACATAATTTAAGGTGCCGATACCGTATTGCTTGCCCACATTAAAATCTTCCACACCGTGGTCGGGGGCGGTATGTACACAGCCGGTACCGGCCTCGGTGGTAACGTGGTCGCCCAGAATAACCGGCAGCTCTTTATCGTAGAAGGGGTGTTTTACGGCGAGTTTTTCCAGCGCCTGACCTTTACAGCGGCCGACAATTTCAAAGTTCTCGACACCGGCGCGGGCCATGACCGACTGGTGCAGTGCCTCGGCCAAAACTAAACGCTCGGCGCCTGCCTGGACCACCACGTAATCCAGTTCAGGGTGAATAGAAACAGCCTGGCTGGAGGGTAAGGTCCAGGGGGTGGTGGTCCAGATCACCACCGATAGTTCACCACTGCCGCTTAAACCGGGCACAGCTTTAGCTAGGGCCTCGCTGTCGACCACCGGGTATTTGACATCGATGGAGAAGGAGACCTTATCTTGGTATTCCACCTCGGCCTCGGCCAGGGCCGAGCCGCCCACCACAGACCAGTACACGGGCTTAAAGCCCCGGTGCAAATGGCCATTGCCGGCGATTTTACCCAGGGCGCGAATAATATCCGCCTCGAACTGGTAGTTCATGGTCAGGTAGGGATTATCCCATTCGCCCAACACCCCCAGGCGCACAAACTCTTTCTTTTGGTTTTCAACCTGGCGCGCGGCGTAGTCGCGGCATTTTTGCCGAAAGGCTTTAAACTCGACCTTGACCCCGGCCTTGCCGTGTTTCTTTTCAACTTGGTTTTCGATTGGCAGGCCGTGGCAGTCCCAACCGGGTACATAAGGCGAGTCAAAGCCGCTTAAGGTTTTGGACTTAACGATAATATCTTTAAGAATTTTATTAAGTGAGTGGCCCAGGTGAATATCGCCGTTGGCGTAGGGGGGGCCATCGTGCAGAATAAATTGCTCGGCGCCGGCTCGTGCCTTGCGGATCTGGCCGTAGATATCATCCTGCTGCCATTTTTTTAACATGGCTGGCTCGCGCTGGGCCAGATTGGCCTTCATGGCAAAACCCGTTTTGGGCAGGTTTAGGGTGGCTTTGTAATCACTCATGATCGGTCACTTAACTCTTTATACTCTCTGCATTCTACAGTCTATTTGGCTATGCGCCTCGGGCGAACCAGGCCTTGGCCTCATCCCGGTCGCGGTAGATCTGTTGTTTTAATTCATCCAGGGAGTCGAACTTTTTCTCCTCCCGCAGTTTGTGGGAAAACTCCACCGCCAGCTCCTGGCCGTAAATATCGTCGCTAAAATCGAAGATATGTACCTCTAAAACCGGCCGGTTTTCACCGCCCACGGTGGGCCGCACCCCCACATTGGCTACGCCATTGTATTGCCGCCCATCTTCGAGCCTTGCACGCACCGCAAACACTCCAGACAGGGGCGAGCGGTAGTGGTGCAACTGCACATTGGCGGTGGGCACCTGCCATTGGCGCGCCAATTGCTGACCGTAGATCACCTTGCCCTTAATCACATAGGGGTGGCCCAGCAAGCGCTCGGCCAGGGCAAATTCACTGGCCTCCAAGGCGGCACGAATACGGGTGCTGCTGATGCGCTCGCCATCGAGCAGCAGGGTCTCGGTATCAGTCACCGCAAAGCCGTGGCGCTGGCCGGCGGCCTGCAAAAAGGCGTAATCGCCACTGCGGTCGGCGCCAAAGCGAAAGTCATCGCCAATTACCAGGTATTTTGCCCCCAAGCCGTCAACCAATACCTTTTGCACAAATTGCTCGGCGCTCAGCGAGCTAAAGCGGCGGTTAAAGGCAATACACAGCACCCTATCGATACCGGCGGCAAACAGGGCCTTGGCCTTATCGCGCACCCGCATCAAGCGCGCCGGTGCGGTCTCGCCAGAGAAGTACTCATGGGGCTGGGGCTCAAAAGTCATGGCCACCGAGGCCAGACCTAAGCGGCCCGCCTGTTCGCGTACCTGTGCCACAATAGCCTTATGGCCCAAATGCACACCATCAAAGGAACCAATCGTCACCACACTGCCACGGTGATGGGGCGCCAAATTGTGAAGGCCCCGGATAAATTCGGGAGGACGATTGTTCATGGATTAGTCAGGCCGGCCAGTCAGACGCACAAAAGGCCGAGTATACCCAAAAGCCCTGGCCTGGCCTATAGCTAAAGGCGCTGGGGGGCAAAGAGGACAGCGGAGCTTTATTGCAGGCGATGGGGCGGTAATTCAACCGACAGGCAACGCTGGCCCTGCATAATCACCCAGCCCTGATAGCGCTGGGTGCCGGTGGAGGTGAACTCAAACGCGAACTGGCGCTGCAGGCCGAGGCTGCCACTGGGGCCACGCCGGAGTTTAAGGGACTTGAGCGCGATACTCTGGTCGAGCAGTTGCACATCTTCAAGCTGGCAGCGGCGGGCGGCGGCCTGGTAGGCCAGCTCTTTAACCCTGACCGCACCCCAGGTATAAAGCCCACCCAGGACCAGTATCAACAGTGGCCACCACTGGCCTAATTGGTACAACACTAATCCAACTCCTGGCTCTGTTTCAGGCTGGCTTGCAACTTGCCCACCCCCAACTGTTCGGCGTAGCGGCGGTTGCGCTCGGGTATCTTTTCAGGCGCAGTGACACTGCCCAGGGCCTGGCTCAGGCTGGCCTCGCGCAGCAGGTGGAAAATTGGGTAGGGCGAGCGGTTGGTGTAGTTTTCCGCCGCCTCTGGCTCTACCCCGGCAAAGCAATAATCCGGGTGAAAACTGGCGAGTTGGAACTCGCCATCAAAACCCTGGGCGCTGAGCAGGTCTTCGGCCAGCGCCAGCTGGTCGAGGTAACAGTCAAAGTCATCCAGGCCTTCAGGCACAATCAACAGCGCGGTTTCAATCTGCGGCTGCTGGCGCAGGCGCAGGCAGCAGGCCACCAGCTCGTGCAGGCGCTGCTCGGCGTCGGCGCTCAGCACCTGGTAGTGGGTATCGTCCAGCGAGGGGGCGGCAAAGGGGCAGAAGTTGTGCCCCACCACCACCTCGCGCACCCAGTGCTGCACCCGGCCTATGACCTGCTCGCTGCTCATGGCGCCGCCTTAGCTGTATTCGTAGAAGCCGCGGCCAGACTTTTTACCCAACCAGCCGGCGGCCACGTATTTGCGCAGCAGCGGCGCCGGGCGGTATTTATCTTCGCCCAGTTCTTTGTGCAGCACCTCCATAATCGCCAGGCAGGTATCCAGGCCGACAAAGTCCGCCAAGGTAAGTGGGCCCATGGGGTGGTTGAGGCCCAGGCGCGCACCGCGGTCAATATCGTCGCGGCTGGCAACACCCTCTTCCAGGGCAAAAATGGCTTCGTTGAGAAAGGGCACCAGCAGGCGGTTAACCGCAAAACCGGCCTTATCTTCACAGCCGACCACTTCTTTGCCCATCTGCTCGGCCAGGTTTTTCACCGCCAGGTAGGTCTCTTCGCTGGTGGCCAGGCCTTTAATCACCTCAACCAGTTTCATTACCGGCACGGGGTTAAAAAAGTGCAGGCCAATAAACTGCTCGGGCCGAGAAATAGCGCCGGCCATCAGGGTAATGCTGATAGAGCTGGTGTTGGAGGCGAGAATGGCACTGGGCTTACAAATTTCGTCCAGCTGGGCGAACAGCTTCAGTTTTAAATCCAGGTTTTCGGTGGCGGCCTCGATCACCAAGTCGCAATCGGACAGGTCGGCCATACCATCGACCGGGGAGATACCGGCCAGAATCGCCTGGGCTTCGGCCTCGGACATTTTGCCCTTACCCACCTGAGCCATCAGCCGCTTTTCGATGCCAGCTTTGCCTTTTTCGGCGATATTGCGGTCGATATCTGCCAATTTTACATCCAGGCCGGTGGCTGCCGCTACCTGTGCGATACCGCCCCCCATTTGGCCGGAACCAAGAACGCCGACTACTTTAATCTCTGCCATATTAGTCTCCATAAGTGCTATTGCGGGGCGCAGATGCCCTCTAAAACCGCGCTAGCATAGAGGCCGGGAAAGGGTTTGGGAAGGGGTAGGCGCCTTTAAATACGTACTTCGACACCCGGCTGGACAGATTGTGACGGCGCCTAATCTCGATTGCCGAACAGATCGCTGAGCGCATCGCGCTCGTCCAGGCTGATATCCGCATCGTGTTCGAGCCGGTGGACACCGTAGCTAACTTGGTTGCGACCGGCATTTTTGGCGGCATACAGCTGCTCATCGGCCTGCTGCACCAGCTGTTTGGGCTCTAATTTAGACTGCCGCGTGTAGATGCCGATACCGATACTGGCGGTAATTTTTAATACCGCAGGCTTATCTTGAGTCTCGCTGATATCGGTTTCCATCAGCTCGATATTTTGGCGCAAACGCTCGGCTACCTGGGTGGCCACCAAGGGCTCGGTAGCCGGCAGTATCACCGCAAATTCCTCGCCGCCGTAGCGGCACACCACATCCAAACGGCGAAAGCTGGCCAGCATACAATTGGCCAGGGCCTTAAGGGCCAGGTTGCCGGCCTCGTGGCCATAGGTATCGTTAACGGATTTAAAGAAATCGATATCCACCATCAACAACGCCGTAGAGGCGCCGCTGCGGCGGGTGCGCTCCATCTCTTGCTCTAGGGCACGGCTAAAGTGGCGGTAGTTGGCCAGGCCGGTCAGGGGGTCGGTTAGCAGCTGGGCCTCAAGCTCGGCCACCTGCTCTGGCCAGGGGCAATCCTCCCCGGCGGGGCAGTGGATATCATCGACCAGCGAGAAGCTGTAATCGACAGATTTGTCCTCAGAACTGGCAGCAGGACGCTTCATAATTACCCATTTGCTGTTATTGGCGCTGTTGCAACATTAGATGACGCGGACGTAAACCGCTGGCCAACAGGCTTAAAGCATAGACCACAATGCCCGCCAGTACCAAAACCGCCATATAAATTGCCCGCTCCCACCAGGGCCCGGCCAGGTGCGCCTGGCCCTCACCGGCCAGCCACAACAGCAACGCCAACATCAGGCCATTGGCCAGGGCCAGGCGCATAAACATGGCCCCCCAGCCGGGGCTGGGGCGGTAGACCCCAAGCCGGCGCAGGCCCCGATACAGCAACCAGCCGTTGAGCAGGGCCGAGCCCGAGGTGGCCAGGGCCAGGCCCACATGGCCCAGGTTTAGGTAGGTATACAGGGGCCAGACAAAGGCCACGTTAAGCAGCATATTGGCAACCATGGCGATAATGCCGTATTTAACCGGGGTTTTAATATCCTGGCGAGAGAAATAACCCGGCGCCAAGACCTTGATCAACATAAAGGCCACCAGGCCCAGGGCATAGGCGCGCAGGCTCCAGGCCGCCATGGTGATATCCCGGGGGCTGTATTTGCCGTATTGGAATAAGGTGGTGAGGATCTCTTCAGCCAACACCATCAGCGCCAGGGCCGAGGGCACCGCAATCAGCAGCACGACCCGCAGCGCCCAGTCGAGCGTGGCACTAAACTCGCCCTTGCGCTCACCGCTGTGCTGGCGCGAGAGATTGGGCAAAATCACCGTCGCCACCGCAATGCCAAATACCCCCAGCGGCAGCTCCACCAAACGGTCAGAGAAGTACAACCAAGACACACTGCCCACCGGCAGCAGCGAGGCCAATACCGTATCGAGCAGCAGATTGATCTGGCTGACCGAGACCCCAAAAATGGCCGGCGCCATCAGCTTTAAAATCTTGCGCACCCCGGGGTCGCGCCAATCGGCCCTGGGGTAAGGCAGCAGGCGTAAACCGTGTAAAAACGGCAGCTGGAAAATCAACTGCACCACCCCGGCGGCAAACACCCCCCAGGCCAGCGCCATCACCGGCGGATCAAACTGCGGCGCCAGGAAAACGGCGGCGCTAATCAGGCAGATATTGAGCAGCACCGGGGTAAAGGCCGGCACCGCAAAGCGGTCGTAACTGTTGAGAATGGCACCGGCAAAGCCGGTCAGCGACACCAGCATTAAATAGGGGAAGGTAATGCGGATC